>CAYRPK010000025.1:0-11201 GCA_964426175.1 uncultured Eubacteriales bacterium
ATTTCCGCCATGTATGCAGGAACAAAAGAACCTATCTGTGCCATAAGAACAATAAGTGCAACCTGACGCATATATGTAGATTTACCTGCCATATTAGGTCCTGTAATTACCATTGTACGGCAGATATCGTCATCCATATCAGTATCGTTGGGAACAAAAAGCTCACCACGTCTTAAATCTTCAATAACGGGATGACGTCCGTCCTTAATCACAAGTCTGCCGTCGGTGGTAACTCTTGGACGAACATAGTCGTTTTTCAATGCAACCTCTGCAAGAGATGCCAATACATCCACAAGGGCAATTGCACCGGCAGTTTTCTGAATTCGTGCAAGATTATCCGAAACAAAAAGTCGCACCTTATTGAAAATTTCAAATTCAAGACCTGCGATTCGTTCCTGTGCACCTAAAACCTTGCTTTCCCAAACCTTAAGCTCATCTGTAATATATCTTTCGGCGTTAGCTAAAGTCTGCTTTCGGATAAAGTGTTCGGGAACCTTATCTGCATTAAGCTTGGAAACCTCAATATAATAACCGAAAACCTTATTATAGCCGATTTTCAGCTTGCTGATTCCCGTTGCAATACGCTGTTCAGTTTCCATTTTTGCAATGACATTTTTGCCGCCCTCTGCAATACTTCTTAATTCATCAAGCTCACCGCTGTAACCTGTGCGTATCATTTTGCCTTCTCTTACAGTTACAGGCGGTTCATCGGTAATTGCCGCTGTTATAAGCGTGCAGACATCCTCTAAATCGTCCATATCCGAAAGACAGGTTTTAATAAGAGTACTTTTGAAAGCAGATAATTTTTGTTTAATAACAGGAATCTTTTCAGCTATTCCCCTTATTGCGTTTAAATCGCGCGCATTTGCTGAACCGTAAACAATCCTTGTCATAAGACGTTCAATATCAAGTATACCGTCAAGCAATTCACGAAGCTCTTGCCGTGCAATTGAGTTATCATAAAGTTCCTCTACGGCATTCTGGCGCTTGTCAATTGCAACAACATCAAGAAGAGGTTGTTCTAGAAAACTGCGTATAAGGCGCTTGCCCATAGCTGTTTTGGTTTTATCTATAACCCCCAAAAGCGAACCGCGGCGCTCCCTTGTTCTCATTGTTTCGCAAATTTCCAAATTGCGACGGGTAGAAACATCAAGCCTCATGAACTTTTCATTATTGTAAAGCCCTACATCGGCAAGTCTTCCAAGTCCGGACATCTGTGTGGAATAAAGATAATCAAGTAAATTAGAGAGCGCACCACATGCAGCAGGCTTATCTCCAAGATCTATCGCATCGGTACTTTCGATTTTAAAATGCTTTTTTATAATTTCATCATTAGGCTTACCGCTTATTATTTCAACTGCGGCTGAAAGCTTCTCCTTTGCAAAGGAAATAATCTCTGACATATACGCCACACGCTCGTCAAGCAAAACCTCTGACGGAGATATTCGTGAAAGCTCCGAAATAATGCTGTCAGCAACATCTCCTGCGGCAAATTCCGTTGCTTTGACCTCGCCCGTTGAAATATCGGCAAAGGCTATTCCGATATTGTTGCCCTCAGTGTTGACAGAAAGCAAAAAGTTATTTCTGCCCTCGTCAAGCATATTATTCTCTATAACGGTACCGGGGGTTATGATACGTATTACTTCGCGCTTAACTATCCCCTTGGCCGAGGCAGGATCCTCCACCTGCTCACATATCGCCACCTTATGTCCGTTTGCAACAAGCTTTGCTATGTAGCTTTCGCAGCTGTGAAAGGGAACGCCGCACATAGGCGCACGCTCCTCCTGACCGCAGTCACGACCCGTCAAGACAAGGTCGAGCTCCTTTGAAGCAATCTCAGCATCAGAAAAGAACATTTCATAGAAATCTCCCAATCTGAAAAACAGAAGGGCATCCTCATGCTGACTTTTTATCTGCAAATATTGCTTCATCATCGGTGAAAGTTCTGCCATCGTAACACATCCTGCCTTTGATATGATTTAATATCTGTATTGTTTTTGCCTCTGTATAAGCTTTGCCGTGATTATCAATCAGTGGCAACCGCCGCAGGTCGAGCAAGAACCAGAGCAGGAATGTTGCTCTTCGCCGTTAACTGCAGTAGCGATAATGGAATTTACTTGGTTCAAAACCTCATCAAGTGCCTGTTTTTTCTCGTTAAATTCCTGCATAAGGGGATGGCTCATTATTTTTGCATAAGCTTCTTTCATTTCAGCGGTGAATCTATCTATTGCTTCCTTATCTTCTCCGCCCTTCTCCATTTCGTGAGTAAGTGCGGCGCGCTTTAAGCCGAATTCTCCGATAAGAGCCTGAACCTCACTGTCAGCATCAAGCTTATCCTTCAAGAGATTATACTCGGTAAGTCTCTCATCCTGTTTAATTTCTGCAGCTAACTGCTTTGCGATTTCAATAACTTTGTCCATTGTAATTTCCCTTTCTTTTTTGCTTTTAATCTAATAATTCGGCTTTCAGCTGCCAAGCCTGAGCCTCCGTTATTACAACATTTTTAAATTGACCGATATTGTCTTTATCGGCTTTTATTTCTACGAGAATGTTTCCTCCCGTTCTTGCCGTCAGTCGGTCTTCCTTTTGTCCGTCTATAAGTACCCGTAATTTTTGCCCGACAAGGCTATGATTTCTCTCCATCGCGACTTTCTCCTGCACTTCCATAAGCCGCGCAAATCTTTCAGATTTAATACTCATATCTATCTGACCGTCCATTTTATCCGCAGGAGTTCCCGGTCTGCGTGAATAGCAAAAAGCAAACATAGCATCAAATCTGACGGCTTCAACAAGAGATAGGGTTTCTTCAAAATCCTCCTCAGTTTCATGCGGAAAGCCTACTATCATATCGGTAGAAATTGCAAGGTCGGGAATTCTTTCTCTTGCATATAAAGCAAGGTCGATGTAGCTTTCTCTATCGTAATGTCTATTCATCGCTTTTAAAACCTTACTTGAACCCGACTGCGCCGGAAGATGAAGCTGGTGTGCAATATGGCGACTCTCAGCTATAGCATCTATAAGCTCCTTCGATGCATCCTTTGGATGGCTCGTCATAAATCTTATGATATAGTCACCGTCGATATCGTCAATCTCACGTAAAAGTCGTGCAAAGCTATACGGCTCGGAGAATTTTTTGCCGTAGGAATTAACATTTTGACCTAAGAGTGTTATTTCCTTATACCCTGCATTTATAAGTTCTTTTGCTTCATTTATAACTACTTCGGGTTTGCGGCTTCGTTCTCGCCCTCTGACATAGGGAACTACACAATAAGTACAAAAATTATTACAGCCGTACATAATGGGAAGCCATGCCTTTAAATCTCCGTCACGTTTTATAGGCAAGCCCTCAACAATGCTTCCCTCTTCATCGGGATTGCAGAAAACACGCTTTTCACCCGTTAAGACTTTGAACACAAATTCAGGAAAGCGGTGTATAACGTGAGTTCCGAAAAGTATATTAACAAAGGGATATTTTTCCTTTATGGTCTCCGCCACTCTATCCTGCTGCATCATACAGCCGCAAAGAGCAACTATAAGTCCGCGCTTTTTTGCCTTTAATTTTTTCAGCGCACCCACATTCCCAAAAACTCTGTTTTCGGCATGCTCTCTGATAGCGCAAGTATTATATAAAATCAAATCGGCTTTATCAATATCCTCCGTCAGCCGATATCCCATCATTACAAGCATACCCTTAATACGCTCACTGTCCGCCACATTTTGCTGGCACCCGTAGGTATGAACAAGGGCATATCTTTCAAGAGGAGAAATTATCTCTTTTACCTCTGAAATATAATCCACTTTAAGCTTCACTCCAAATATATTTATACATTTTATATGATACCATTTCTGACGCTTAAAGTAAAGGAAAGAAATGCCCGAATTTAAAAAATATTTATAAAAAATTGTATCATTTAGTTTTTTAATATGCTATACTTTTGCAAAACCCTTTGGAAGGCGTGTTTTTCACTATGTCAGACAGTACAAAACAGCAGGATCTTATTCCCGATAATTACCCGACTTTATATTTTGTTGACGGGTTTCACGGCGGTATAAAAGGTCATATGGCACCGGGTAGCGTTGCAGATGTTTTACACGGGCTTGAGGCAAATCCCAATTGGAAGGTTGAGCTTGAAATTGAGCCTATCTCCTTTGAACATTTGCGCCGTAACGAGCCTGATGTTTTTTATAAATTAAAGGAATTTGTTGAAGCTCCTTACGACGAGGTTCGGGTGGAGCTACCCTCGGCGGGCTATGCTCAGCCTTTCTGTTGGGCGATAAACGGCGAAAGCATTATAAGACAGCTCGTTTACGGAAAAAGGCTTATTGACAAAGCCTTTCCTAAAACTACGGTAGATACATACGCCGTTCAGGAGCCCTGCTTTTCAAGTGCCTTGCCTCAGCTTTTAACTCAGCTTGGATTTAAGCGTGCATCTCTAAAAAACTCCACATGTTGGGGCGGATATACTGCAGGTAAAGATATTGAAGTCTGCTTTTGGGTTGGCCCCGACGGCAGTCGTATTGCAACAGTTCCCCGTTATGAGTGCGAGGATCTTATCTACTGCTGGGCAATTCAGGGAAGCGGTTATGATAAGACGGCCATGGATAATTTTGCAGAAAAATGCAATAAGAACGGTATAAAAAATCCTGTAGGTATGTGTTTTCAGGACTTAGGCTGGAAAGGCGAGCCTTGGGTGGATGAAAAATATCAGCATTATGTTACATGGCGTGAATATGTTGATAAAATCGCCGAAAAACCCACTGAGGATTGGCATTTTTCCGAAGAGGATATCTTAGTAACTATTCCTTGGGGACATAAGGTCCTTCAAAAGATGACAAGGCAAGTCAGAAGGGCTGAAAACGACCTTATCAAAGCCGAAAAGTTAGCCGCTATTGCAGGTATTGTTTCGGATTTTGATAATCCTCAATATAAGCTCGATGAGGCATGGAGCAATCTTATGCTTTCACAGCATCACGATGCTTGGATCTGCGCCGCAGCAGGCTCTTGGGCTGCCAAGGCAGAATATCAGACTACATTAACCTCTACCTTAAGCCGTGAAATTGTTGAAGCTGCTCTTTTCAAAATAAATGAAGATGAGCTTTGCGCACGCGGTGAAAAGTATGTCAGGGTCTTCAATACCTCAGGACAGGATGTAACAGCTATCGCAGATACTGTACTTTCTTTTGATGCAAATGTGGAGAATATTGCCGTTTATGACGAAAACGGCAATGAGGTTTTATCTCAGATGCGTGCTTTCCGCAGATATAATAATGACGGCTCGGTCAATGCATGTCATATTTGTTTTAATGCTGCTGTCCCTGCTTTTGGATATGCCACATACCGCGTAGCGCCCGTAGAAAAGGCAGCGGAAAACGATATTGAAGTTACTCAAACAGACAGTTTCATTACCGTTAAGACCGAAAGATATATTGCTACTATTGACTTAGAGCACGGCGGTACTTTTTCTTCTCTTATCGAAAGAGAGAGCGGCAAGGATTTTGTCGATAAGACTTCTCCCTATCGTTTTAACGAATATCGCGGATACTTTATTGAGGATGAAAAATTTTTCTCTACTGCCGATGTTGCAGTTCGTGCCAAGATTGTAGAAAAAGGCGCTCTTCGTGTCAGAATTGAACTTGAAGGACAGCTAAATAATCAGTTTTTCAAGATTTTTCTTACTTTCGGTAAATTTGATAAAGCCATCGGTATTCGGACATTTTTCCACTTCAAAGGTGTTCATATCGGCCATCCTTGGGAGCCGTTGCCCGAAAGAGGCAATCTTGAGCCTAAAAAGAGTAATCACGATGATACTTATAAGCTACGTGCAGTCTTCCCCACATTTTTCGGTAACGGTAAGCTTTATAAGAATTCTGCCTTTAATGTAACTGAAAGCAAGCTTGACAATACCACATTTATGGGTTGGAATAAGATAAAGCATAATATTATCGTCAATTGGGTTGATGCTTACGACGAAAAATCCGATGCCGGTCTTGCGCTGTTCAGTTTTAATACTACAAGCTATCAGCATGGCTCGACTACCGATATGCCCTTAGGCTTAACCCTTGCATGGGGCTTTACCGGCGGATTTTGGTGGGGTAAGTCAAAATTAGAGGGCGGTCATGAGGCAGAATACGCCATTATGCCTCATTTCGGAAGATGGGATAAGGCTGATGTCAGCCGCCAAAGCAATCTGTTAAACGAGCCGCTTACCGCATCCGTTATATGCACTCAAAGCTTAATAAAAACTTCCGATAGTCTGCTTTCGTTGCCCGAGGGATATGAAGTTTCTGCTTTTTATCGCGAAAACGGTGAATATTATCTCCGTATATTCAATGCCTGTTCAGACAGTAACACCTGCATTATTAAAACAAAACTTGAGTTTGACAGCATCGCGGCAGTTAATCCCGAAGGTAAAACAGCTGATTTTACAGTCAATCTGTGTAACGGTGGCTTTGAAATACCGAACTTCCCCCGATTTGGAATAAGAACAGTAAAATTGAATGTAAAATAAAAATAAGGCTTTCTCTAAATTCAAGAGAAAGCCAATTTTTTTAGCCAGATTTTTCTGCTTCTAACGCTTTATTCCTTAATTTGTCTAATGTCTCCGCATCGAGCATAATAACTGTTTGACTTCTGCTGGTTCTGCCGGATTCGAGTTCAATTTCTTCTAAAATGCAGCTGTCATTTTTCCAATAAATGCAAAAGTTATTTTCGTAAAGAATTCTCGTCTTTTTCATTATCTGATAGCGTAAGCATACCTCATAGAACAAAAATATGCAATAAAAAGTACGTAACTATCTTCCATTACTGAAAAGCTTTCAATTACCTTGGAGTATCCATTAGTCTCTTTATCAGCTGCACTTTACTAAAATTCTGCATTTTGCGCTTTGCATTTACCACTAAAAAAGACTTCCCGCTGGGAAGTCTTTTTCTCTTAACCAACAATACCGCTACGTTCAACACCCTGCGTAAACTGACGCTGGAGGAAGAAGTAAACAATAAGTATCGGTAGCACTATGAGTAGCGTTGCTGCCATAACTACACCTTCGGTGTACTGCATCTTCTTTGCCCAATCATCGGCAGTTTCAGCTTCCATACTCAAGACACTGTAAAGCTCGGGTAGGTAAGAAATTACCAATCTGAGCTTGGTATCCTGAATGTAGAGAACAGACTCGTAGTTGTCTGTCCAGTGCCAAACCATCGAAAGAACAGTAGTAACCAGGAAAGGTGCCTTAGACATAGGAAGAATTATGCGGGTAAAGGTTGAGAGTGCACCGCATCCGTCAACACGTGCCGCTTCTTCGAGCTCCTTGGGAATACCAAGGTAGAACTGTCTGAAAATAAAGATGTAGATACCGCCTTTAATACCTGCTCCAAAGAAGGAGGGAAGCACGATAGGCAGATAGGTACGAAGTATCCCGAGCTTAGAGAAAACGATAAAACTGGGAATCGCAATAACCTGAGGAGGCATAATAATCTGGAAGACCAAAAGCAATACAAGAATATTTCTGAATTTGAAATTGTATCTCGAAATTGCATAGCCTGCAAGTGCGGCGGATATCACGTGACCTATCGTTGAAAGAAGAGTTACGATAATAGAATTTTTAATTGTAGTCTCGTAACGCAAGCCTTCAATAGCAAGTTGGAAGTTATCGCGCCAAATGGTAGTGGGAATCCACTGAACCGTGGGGTCCGCAAGATCTGTGGGAGATTTAAGTGCCGTAACTATCATATAAGCAAAGGGATAGATAAATACGAAAGCTATACATGCGACAATCGCATACTTTACAATAGCTATTATAAGCTTTACAAAAAGCTTAGTAAAATATTTCTTCATATCCTCTTTATTTCTCGTCCTGAGACGGAAATTCTGATAGGCAAAGGAGACATTATCTGCTAATTTTTTAAACATATTTCATTCTCCTTCCTTAATTATCTGCCGCATTGTTGCCGGACTTGCGGGTCGCGAACATTACTATACCTATCATTGCGAGTACTACTGCCAGATACAGCCAGCTCATTGCCGCCGCGGAACCCATGTTTGAGTTCGCGTCACCGCCGGAGGTGGTGGTAACAATAAGGCTGATAATAGGCGAGGACGTATCTGTTGCACAGTCTACTATAGTATAAATAATAGTCAAAAGTGTAACAGGCGCAAGTGAAGGAATGGTAATTTTCCAGAACATTTCCCATTCGGTTGCACCGTCAACTCGTGCCGACTCGTAAACTGAATCAGAAATTGACTGAAGTCCAGAAAGGAAGATAAGAATCTGAACACCTGAACGCCACAAAATCTTAGTGATCTGACTAAATATTGCTTCAATTACCGAAACAAAGCTTTCAGGCAAAAGTACCTGCAGATTTCTGGGCATCTCAATACCTCTGGTCATTTCGGTTGCCATGGTGTATCCTGCTTCGGCAGCCGCGGCGTCAACATTTTCGCCGAGAAGCTGCTGAAGTATGTAACCTGCACCGAGCAGTACCGGTAGAAAGAAGATACTTCTGAATATACCGCGGAATGCCATCTTTGTGTTGAGCAATACTGCAATAATCATTGAAAGTATTACAACAGCGGGCACAAAGATTACCATATCCTTAAGTGAATTCATAAATGCTGTAGTAAAGTTGCTGTCGCTGAATAATCCTACGTAGTTCTGGAATCCTACCCACTTCATTTCCCAACCTGCGATTTTAGTTATCTGCGAAAAGCTGAGTCTGAATGAGCTGATCAAAGGATATGCAAAGAATACGCAAAGACCGATAAGCCAAGGCAGTGAAAATGCCATTGCCTCTAAGGTGCGTCTGGTCTGATTTTTTATTTCAGCCTGACTGCGCTTTAAAACTACCTTTTTCTTCTTCTTTTTCTTCTTTTTGCCTGTGGATTTTTTTCCGCTTGACTTCTTACCCGTAGATTTACTGCCTGATTTTGAGGATGATGAAGAAGACTTTTTCTTCTTGGGTTTATCCTCGGCAGATTTCTCTGCAGGCTTTTCTTCTGCGGAAGAAGTGGAATTCTCATTAGCGACAACTGTCTCTGTTGCTTCAACAGGGGTTTCTGCTGTGTTTTCTACAGATTCATTTGTTTCTGTCATGTTTTCAAGCATTTCATCTGACATTTAACTCCACTCCTTTCCTTATACAACTTTGTAATTCGTTGCCGGAATACTTACGCCGTCGTAAGTAACCTCCGCCTCGGTATAGTTTACATAAACGATCTTGCCGTTTTCATATTCAACCTTGAATACATCGGTTGCGAGCTGTGTATGCTGTTTCATTGTGCTGTCCCAAACACAGCCGAGATTTTCCTGCATGCGATTTGCAACCTCAATTGCAACTTCGCCCCACTGTGAATAAATACAGGAATATAACCAGTTAGCATCAGTATACTTCAATTCAAGAGCATTATTGTAGCTGAGCATGAAGTAAGGCATATATCCGTATTCAGCCCATTTAAGCTCCATCCAAGTTAAATCATGGCTAAGGTTGCCGGGGGTTGATGAATAGGGTATGTAGCCGTGAATTACCATCTGATAGAAGGGTACTGCCCTTGTTGAAATGTCGTACTGCGAATGGTCATACGCAAGATTTTCAATTCGAGAGGAATTTGCAAGCATATAATCATTTGCTTCCGACCAATAATTTACACCGCCGTCAGCAATAGCCTTAAGCTGTTCTTCAATATAGAGCTTGGATTCTTCTCTTGTCTTTGCGCAGTTATCGTTATAATCAATGTAAAGATAACTACCGAGACGTTCAATGTTGAGTGCTACATTTGAAGTATCTACACCTGCATCTGCAGTAATGTCTGTAACGTATTTAACATAAGATGGCATGTATACGCCGAACATTGAAGCAAGATTTCTCGCATAGAGAGACTTCTGTCTTGAATAAAGTGCAATTCCTGCAGAGGTATATGCTGCATCATTTCTTGCAGTAAATGTACCGTATTCTTCGTTTAAGTCAACGGGGTTTACAGTAAGTGCAAGTTTAACACCATTGGATGACGCATATGAGATAAGGTCTTTCAGACTGCCGTTTCCGCCTAACTGAGAGGCTGCAGTGGACGCAAGAGGATCACGGCCATAGCCGTTCTTCTGCCATCCGTAAAGTGCAGACTGAATACCCACACCGCTTGTAAGCTTTGCTTTAAGGTCAGTGAAAATCTCCTGTGCCTGCTCAAAAGTAGTCATTTCGACAAAATTATCTGCAAGGGTCTGTTCTTCATAGATACCCATAAAGATGTCAATACCCAAATCAATATTTTCGCCGGAAACATAGTCCTTAAGAAGCTCGTTCTTGAGAAGGTACTCTCTGTAAGCATTTGCCATGCCGCTGTAGTCAGCATCTTCTCCGGTAAGGAATTTGTAAACTACTGCCGCCTGCTTATTCTGAATATCGGTTTCAAACTTTGCAGCATCTGTATCGCCGCTACTGATACCGCCTGAGTTAATAACCGAAAGGTCGATTGCTCGGCGATAAGTGAAGGTGCAGTAAATACGGTTAATTTCAACAACGTATCCGCTGGGAACATAGTTGATAACTGCGTCGCCCGAACCTTCATCAATAATGGCGAAGAGCGCCTTGCTCTCCGATTCTCTGATGCCGAATACGGGAAGGCTTGTGGCTTTTACGCCTGAAGATTCATTATCAAGAACTGTATCGTATGAAACTCTCTTGCCATCTGCATCGTCTTCACCGAGACGTTGCTTTTCACCGGAGGTTTCACCGTAAACTTTCCACTGATAAATAGATTCCTGTTCACGAACAGTCTCACTTGTAAAGGTTGAAATAGCACCGCTGCCGTCGGGATAGAAAACATAACCGTCCTTTTTGCTTGCTTCAACGCAACCAAGCATAGGATAAACCTCAGCGCTTACTAATCTGTAATTACCTGCCTCAACAATACTTTCCTGCGGAATTTCTACATGCAGTTCATCATCCTGCATATATACCTTTAAGCCGATTTGAATATAATACTGCTCAAAGGCAAATACTGCATAAAAGCCGTTGTCAATAGCCTCAACCTTAATTTTTGTTTCGGATTTTAAACTTCCGTCAGAATTCAACTGAGTATGTGCATATACTGCCTCTGAAATGCCCTTATTGCTGTTTACATTGTAAACATTAAGGATAATCGGAGATGACATCTTCATCTTCCAAAGGTCTTTAACCTTTTTAAGAGGCTTCTCATTAAAGTCAACAG
>CAYRPK010000026.1:0-11144 GCA_964426175.1 uncultured Eubacteriales bacterium
GGAACTGGCCCGGGGCGGCATGACTATGGTGGTTGTTACTCACGAAATGGGCTTTGCCAAGGAGGTCGCGTCACGCGTGCTCTTTATGGATGAGGGTGTAATCGCCGAGGAAGGCACTCCTGATGATATCTTCGGCAACCCTAAGTGTGAAAGATTACAGACATTCTTAAGCAAGGTTCTTATATGAAGTAAAAGATGGATAGCGTGAGCTATCCGTCTTTTTTGCCTTACTCTTTGAGGAAGGCTTATATATGTAGCTTTTGCCTCGCGAAAAGCTTCCTTCATTTTGCATTTTGAGCTTTGCATTTTCCATTTAAAAAACCGCCCGAAGGCGGTTTTTTGTGTTTACGCTATAACGCCGCTTTGAACTAAGGAATCGTCATTATAGGTTATCTCAAAATAAGCATCAAGAAGCTCTCGAGCCAAAGGTGCGGCACGTGAGGAACCGCCGGCATGCTCTAAAACAACAGAAATTGCAACCTCCGCATTTTCGTAAGGCGCAAAAGCAACAAAAATACCTGTAGTTGAGCCGCTTGATACCTGAGCGGTACCTGTCTTCGCGCCGATGCTGTAATCGGCAGTTGCAAAATATTTTGATGCACTTGAAAGTCCGCCCTCTACGGTGGCATAAAGCCCCGACATAACAGTATCCCAATTTTCCTGCTCACATTCAACCTCATTAAGAACCTGCGGTTGATTTTCGTCTATAACGGTGGCATAGTCATAGGAAACCACAGAATCAATAAGAGTCATTTCATAATGAGAACCGCCATTTCCCCAAGTTGCAATATAATTGCAAAGCTGTGCGGGAGTAAGTGCGGTATCCGCCTGCCCGATAGCAGTCATAATGATATTGGTGCTTGAAATTTTGCCTGCTGACTCAGAAATCTCAAGACCTGTGACGTTTCCAAAGCCAAACATCTCGGCATATTTATGAATAGTATCAAAGCCTGTAAGTCTGCCTGCCTCATAAAAGAAGCAGTTACAGGAATGACCTATGGCTTCAACAACATTAATAGAGCCGTGATAAGAAAGACATTTTGATATTACATCATGATAATTATAAACTCTGCGGCAGACAAGGTCAGTATTGGCTTCAATAACGCCTGCTTCAAGTGCCGATAGTGATGTGGTGGGCTTAAATGTAGAACCGGGAGCATATACACCCTGCGTGGCGCGATTTAAAAGGGGATAGGTGCTGTCGTTTATGAGCTGAGCATAATTTTTGCTCATTGTTTCCATATCATATGACGGATAAGTTGCCATTGCAATAACTTCACCGGTATTTACATTAGTCATGACGATAGAACCTGCGTTACAGTCATAACCGCCCTCATTTTTAACATCTGCGGCAGCAATTGCTTTTATTTGGGATTCCAAAAGAGTCTGTGCTTTGATTTGAAGCTCGGAATTTAAAGTAAGCACCACAGTAGCACCGGGAACAGGCTCTTTGGTAATAGTGGATGAAATAACCTGTCCTAAGCTGTTTTGAACGATTTGACGCTCTCCAGATGTACCGCGAAGAACATTCTCCATGCTTTTTTCAATTCCGCTTTTACCCACAAGGTCGTTAATGGTATAGCCTTTTTCGGTATAATTTTCTAATTCCTCGGCATAGATAGAGCCTACAGAGCCTATGATATGGGGAGCAACCGTTCCGTCTGTATAAGCACGCACAGCTTCGGTAGTAATATCAACTCCGGGTAGGGATGATGATTTTTCCTTGAGCAGAGTAACGGTTTCTATACTGATGTCGCGAGCAAATATATAAGGATTTTGAACACTTGCACCGCGTTGATCCATTTCATATCTGACGCCTGCTATAAGCCTTGTTTCCGCGACGGTAAATTCATCATCAATACTGTAATACTTTTTAAGAGCATTAATAGCTTCGGTTGCATTGACAGGTAAATCTTCAGTATCAAGCAAAGCTTTAAGTCGGCTGAGAGATGTTTCGTCCTCGGTATAAGTGTACGGTGCATCTACTGTTATGGGCAGAGTATCGTAATATTCTTCTCCTTGCTCAATGCAAAGAGAGATTAAATCGTTTAAAACAGTATTTCTATATTTTTTTGTTAGAAAAGCCAAATCAAGCTGAATACAGTAGCAGGTTTTATTATATGCAAGTGCAACGCCGTTACAGTCAACGATCTCACCTCTGGGCGCTGCGATAGAAACCGTCCTGACGGTGGTTTTCTGCGCCGTTGCCAAAAAATCCTCGCCTTCTACAAGCTGCCACTGTGCAAGGCGCAAAATATACAGAAGTGCTATAGCTATAACTATCAGCATGGCTATTAACACTCGCTTTTTTGAAGTGCGCTCATACACAGTTAACGACCTCCTCAAATTAATCGGCTTTATCCAAGTGCTTTCGCACAAATCCCGTGGCATAGTAAAGAATTACCGATGCCAATGATGAATACAGTATCTGCAAAGGAACTATTCTGAAATAAAGCAGAGCTTCTCCGTACCAGAAATAATAGAAGAAAAACCAGGTTAAAGTAAAATAAACCAGTCCTGCTACGGCAGTAATAGCCACGGTAATAAAAATTCCGCTTCTCAGCATATTGACTATAAGTCCCGCGGCTATTGCCAAAATCATATAAATAAGTGCCGTATATCCGAAAGGAGAAGCAAAAATATCACTGAGCAGACCGCAATATATGCCATATGCTGCACCCACGACAGGACCTTCGCAGATGGCGGTAATTATAACAAAGGGAAGCATCCAATTTATGGGTACATCAAATATTACAGGGCTGACTGTTACCTGAAACACATATAAAAGAAGCGCGATAATGGCAAGGGCGCTCCATTTCCAATAACGCTTTTTCTTCCACATGTTAATTATCCTCCACGGAATCCTCTTCGCCGCGCCATGAGGTTATGACAAATACATCTTTAATATTGTCAATATCTGCCGAGGGTGCAATTTTTGCAGTCATGGTAAGTCCATCGGCAGAAAGCTCAGAGCTTTCAACTAAGCCTATAATAATTCCCTTAGGATAAGAGCCGCTTAAACCCGAGGTCAAGACGATATCACCCCTGCTGACACCGCAATCGGTGGGCAGGTAATTAAGGCTACAAAAACCTTCTAACTCTTGACTTTTGGAGCTTTCGACAACACCGGCATCTCGGGTAGATGAGAGATAGGCACCGATATTGGTGGAAGAATCGTACACGGTAGATACTACAGCCCAAGTAAGACCGACCTTTGTTACAGTGCCTATCAGATAGTTATCCTTGGTAATGACAGGATCACCTACTTCAACTCCGTCGAGAGAACCCATATCAATGGTTATGCTGCTTGTCCAAACATCGTTATTTTTAGATATTATTTCACCTAAAACAAAGGTGGTATCGGGATTAGCGTCTATAAGTCCGATAAGGTCTTTCATCTGCTCGTTTTCACGTTTAATATTTTCATATTCCGCAAGCTTGTTTATAAGCTCGGCATTTTGTTCTTCGAGTTCCGTTATTTTTGCATTTTGAGCATTACCGTCGGCAAAGCCCGAAAAAAGCCCTGTAAAGAAGTCGCCTACCGAAGTAAAGACCTTTTGAATAGGTGCTATAACAGCGCCCGAAAAACTGTCTGCCGTACCGGCAACGCCGTAACGAAGCACGGAATTGAGCATGACTCCGCACAGAATGAGTGCGATTGCAATCATAACTTTAAATGCGGTACTTTTGAAAAAATCCTTCAACGGTAACTCTCCTTTCACAGTAGTAGATGTCAAGAATTCCCGTATTGCCTTGTGAGCTATACGGGAATTAAGGTTAAATGCAGATTAATCGGAGGACAAAAGAACGACTCCGTAACGGTTTATATCGTTAAGTACGGTGGAAATGCCGTTAATAACACCGTTTAACGGGTCAACGGCTACGGTAACGGGAATTCCCGTTTCTTTGCTTATAAGTCTGTCTAAGCCTCTGAGCAGTGCGCCGCCGCCGGCAAGGACAATACCACGGTCGATTATATCTGCCGCAAGCTCGGGGGGAGTCTTTTCAAGGGTAGATTTTATTGCATCGACAATGGAATAAACATTATCGGTAATAGCCTCACGAACTTCCTCTGCGGTAATGTTAAGTACGGCGGGGAGTCCATCCACTAAATTGCGACCGTGGATTTGCTGAGTTCCTTCATCTTCATAAGGATATGCTGAGCCGATATTAATTTTAATTTCTTCGGCGGTACGTTCACCGATAAGTACATTGTGCTTTTTCTTGATATAAGCAATAATAGAAGCGTCAAAGGCGTCACCTGCCACACGTTCGCTCTTACTTGTAACGATACCCTCCATTGCAATAACTGCAACTTCACTTGTACCGCCGCCGATATCGACTATCATTGAACCGGTAGGCTCAAGAACGGGAAGTCCTGCGCCGATTGCTGCCGCCATGGGTTCTTCAATGATATAAACCTCTCTTGCACCTGCAGTTCTGGCGGCACGGTTGACTGCGCGACGTTCCACTTCGGTAACACCCCACGGAATACAAATAATTATGTTAGTGCGATTAAAAAGATGCTTAGCATTAACCTTTTTGATAAACTTTTTAAGCATCTCGCTTGTAATACCGTAATCGGCTATAACGCCGTCTTTTAAAGGACGCATAACGCTGATAGAACCGGAGGTTCTGCCTATCATAGCTTTAGCTTCATGACCAACGGCCAAAACCTCATCAGTACGCTCGTTAAAAGCCACAACAGAAGGCTCATCGAGAATTATACCCTTGCCCTTAGCGCAAACAAGAGTATTTGCAGTACCTAAATCTATTCCAAGTTGTCTTTCAAACATATGCTTTCCTCCAAATCCAATCGTACAAAATAATATTACCACAAATTTTGCCCATTACAATATTAATTTCCTAAAATTTACAAAACCGATATATTAAATTGATAAAGTACCTCTCGTAATGGGCAAATGGGAAGTCCCACTATATTAAAATAATCTCCGTCAATCCGTTCTACCAACATACCGCCCTTGCCTTGAATACCGTAAGCACCTGCTTTATCCATAGGCTCACCTGTATTTATATAAGCTTTAGCGATTTGCTCATTAAAAGGAATGAAGGTGACGCGACTTTCAACAGAAAATGACATGCTCTTTTCAGAACTTTTTACTGTCACGCCGGTAAAAACGCTGTGTGTTTTGCCGCTTAAAAGCATAAGCATATTAAGGGCATCCGTTTTATCCCTGGGTTTACCTAAAATTTCGCCATTGGGAGATACAACCACCGTATCTGCTGCAATTACAACATCGTTTTCTTTAATAATTATGGCATCCGCCTTTGTTTTAGACAGACGCTCTACCTGAGATTTTGGATTTTCTCCGGCGATGATGATTTCCTCTGCATCAGATACCATTACCTCATAGCTTAATCCCATAAGACTGAGTAATTCACGGCGTCGCGGTGAAGCCGAAGCAAGAATAATTCCCATTTTACTGTTTCCCAGTAGAACCAAAACCACCCTTACCGCGCTGGGTGGCGGATAATGCTTCTTCGATAAATTCCGCCTGAACCACAGGTGCAATTACAAGCTGTGCGATGCGCTCAAATGGCTCAATAGTATAATCCTTATCTGAATGATTCATCAATGCCACAAGCACTTCGCCGCGATAATCGCTGTCAACAACGCCGACACAATTTACAGGAGCAATGCCGAACTTTGAGGCGAGACCGCTTCTGGCGTATATAAATGCCGCGTAACCCTCGGGTACAGCTATGGCAATTCCTGTGGGGATTTTTTCAATTTTACCTGCGGTAACAACGATAGGCTCAGCAATACATGCAGTCAGATCTGCTCCTGCCGAGCCATTTGTTGCATATTTGGGTATTTCACCCTTAACGCCGTTATGTCCGATTAAATCAATGGATACTTTCATTTTTACATTACTCCCCTAAAGATAAGTCCGCGTGTAAATAATCCCTCGGGATTACCGCCGCATCTGTACTCGTTTATGATTTTTCTTACAGTTTCAATATTCTCGTCGGTAAAATACAGCTTAAGAAAACCTATGCCGTTAAGCTCATTAAGTCTATCCGCAAGATAGAGTGTGCGGCAATTCAAAACCTCATTATATCCGCCGTGGCAAACAACAGGGAAAATCTCGTTTTTTCTGTCTTTAAGCTCAAAAATACTACCCGACTTACTGCAATTTACACAAAGTCCTCCCGCTTTTATGCAAGCTCGCGTTAGCATAAGAGGAAGTCTGCCATAGGCGATGATACCTATATCCTCACCGCACAGCTTTTTAATTCGCGGTAATGTCAGCTCGAAGGAAAGGGTAGTGCTTTTGAGCTTGAGCTCACGAAAATATGAAAGAGTACTTATATTGGTTATATTTAATCCGAAATCTCCGTGAACAGTCAAGTTATGCTTCACTGCAAAATTTATCGCGCCGATATTACCGCAAAGCACCTCAGATATACCACTGTTTTTTATGTCGCAATTCAATTTTTCTTCATCAAAAATAAGTCTCGGGAGCTCAGCAATGATTGGTACATTCTTAAGCTCTTGCTTATGTGCGACTATTTCATCAAGAGGTAAAATTAAAACATCTTTATCTGAAATAGCTTCAAAGGGGATTTGGTCAAAACGCGCAAAACGCAAATGAAGCTTTTGACTATATCCGCTTTTTGCGGTATTTTGCGGAATAATAGGCGTTTGCACTTGATATGAAACAGGCTGCCCGCGTTTTTTGCTTAAGGCAGATAATACATTTCGTCTAAGCTCATTTATTGCAGACATAGCGATAGCGGCATCGGGAGAAATATCAACAGAAATATTATTGACAAAAAACGGAGTATTGCCCGTCTTTTTTAAGTTATCTTCAATTCGCGCCCCATCTGTCGGCTTAGAACGAGCTTTTTCCGCAAGAGTGCCGGTCAAAGTTACCGAGTAATCTCCGTCAAAGGCTGTCAAGCGGATATACTCGCCTGTTTTTGCAAAAAATTGCATATTTACGGGAATACGGGCAAATTCATGGCGTATAAGAGAATTGATTTTACCGTATGCCTCATTGGAATTTTCGGTATCTGCTTTGGTTCTATGCCCAAACATATCGGGAGAAAGATTATTGGTATAGTAATTATCCGTAAATCCCGAACGTGAAAAAGCGGCACGAAGAAGCTCTTTTTCATCATTATCAAGCTGACCGCCGTCACGAGCTTTTCTGCACATATATACTGCAGCAGCAACGTATTCGGGACGTTTCATCCGACCTTCTATTTTTAAGGAATTAACATTCATGCCGTTAATGCCGTCAATGAGAGACAAATCCTTCAAAGATAGCGCATAATCACGATTGCCGCAAGTAAAATCAAGACGGCAGGCTTGAGCGCAAAGCCCACGGTTTCCGCTGCGCGAGCCGAGCAGTGCACTGATATAACATTGACCGCTTACAGACATACAAAGCGCGCCGTGAACGAAAATTTCCGTTTCAATCTGCGGCACGCCTTCATTTATTGCATCAATTTCTTTTTTGCTAAGCTCTCGCGCAAGAACAACGCGGCTAAAACCCATATTAGAAACTGCCTCAGCTCCGGAGGTATTATGAACAGACATTTGGGTTGAAGCATGTAAGCTTAAATCTGGAATATAATTTTTAATAAGCCTTGCGAGACCAATATCTTGAACAATAACCGCATCAACACCACATTTAGCTGCAAAAGCTGCTGTTTCAAATGCTTCCTCTAATTCGTTGTCAAAAACAAGAGTGTTAAGAGTGATATGTACCTTTACACCGCGAGAGTGGCAATAAGAAACAATTGCCGATAAATCCTCATTACTGAAATTATCGGCATTACGGCGGGCATTGAATTTTTTCAATCCTAAATAAACCGCATCCGCACCCGCGCGGACAGCGGCTTCAAGGGCGTCTCTGCTGCCGGCAGGAGCGAGAATTTCCGTCATTCGGTTGTTTCTCCAAGTCGTGCAAGCTTAACCTTTAAAACCTGAATTTGTTGATTAAGACGGTTGATTTCGCGACGGGCCTCGTCAACCTCTCTCTTGGCTTCACCAACCTCAAGATGTGCACGAGTCGCCTCGTCAACATAGCCCTTAATCTGAGCACGGAGATTATCTGCACCTACTGCTGCCTTTTTACTTCTGTCACAAAACTCCAACGCTGCAAAAACAGCAGCCACAGTAGTCGAAATCTGAGGATTATTTTCCATAATCTTGGTGATGTAAGAGTCAACTTCTTCTCCTATGCCAAGCATATAGGAGATATCTTCCTCGGCAGTAACGACATATTCAGCGCCGCCGATAGTCATAGTAACCTTATTTTTTTCCTGCATGATTATTCCTCCCATATAAACATATATTAATAACCTATTTAATATTATATACTCTTTTTTCGTCAACTACAAGTCTTTTTTGTCTTTTTGATAAGAAATTTGTCAGAGATAATATTATTTAAAATTTTCACATTAAAAGAGAAATATTTTAACGGCATAGATTGCGGCAATATGTAAGGGATAAAACGCATAGAACACCCAATTATTTGTCAAATATCCCTTTTCTCCGTTGTAGAGATAAATGGGAATTAAAGAAAGCAGAGAAAACCAGGTATATGGCATTATTTGATAATTGGCAATATTAAACAATATAACGCCCAAGCAAAACAGAACAAATCTTTTCTTTTTATCAGAAAAAATCACAGCGAAAAGAGGCAAAATAACTCCTGCAAAGCTGTAATCAAATTTTATCGGCAATATAAATCTATCTCCGTAAGAACAAATAAAAGCAAAAACCGCGGCAGTAAAAGCTAATGCTGCACAACTTAAAATAAAACTACGGTACTGCTTTTCTTTATAATAGCTTTCAACATTAAGATAAATGCAGCATAACACTATAGACATGGAGAGAGTGAAGAGAATATTAAAATAAATACTGTCAAATGTACCGCTTATAAGCTCTTCGATAAAAAAGACGATCTGGCAAATAATCGCCAAGAAAAAAACGCGTAAAAAATATTTGGATTTGTTTCTCGTATGACGGCAACCGTCGGCAATGAAAAATGCAAATATAGGCAGAGATATCCTGCCGATAAACCTCAAAATTTTGATCTCCGGAAACAAAATATATCCTATATGGTCGATAAGCATTGATAAACAGGCAATAATCTTTAAAGCATTTCGCGACATATATAATCACCGCCGAAAAAGTTGTATTTTCTTCATTATACATATTTCGACAAAAAAGGTCAAGAACAGGTTGCTTCAATAAAAAAGCCGCCCGTAGGCGGCTACAACGTGTTGGAAAAACCTTCAACACGTTGGCAGATGAACGAAAAATGAGGTTGATTTTATCATAGGATATAAATAAAGTCGAGCAACAAGTTGTTGCTTCAGTAGTTTTATTCACCCAAACGAATATTAATTCCGCCGCTGTTGTTATCATTGTTATTGTTATTAAGATTTAAATACGGCGATAACGCCTGCGCGGTATTGATGACGGGCATTGACTGAATATAAACCTTACCCGGACCGGTGATTCGGGTATTGAATAATCCTTCGCCGCCGAAAAACATATTTTTAGCACCCTTTACGGTTTCGATATCCATAGTACAGCTTTCGCTCATTGCGGCAAGATAGCCGGTGTCTACAATGATACTTTCACCGACGCCGAGGTCATATTCCTTGCAGTGACCGTCGATTTCTATAAATAATAATCCGTTACCGCTTACTTTCTGCATGATAAATCCTTCGCCGCCAAACAAGCCTTTGCCGATTTTCTTTTGAAAATAAATGGATAAATCAAGTCCTTTTTCCATTGCGAGAAAACCGCTTTTTTGCACTATTATGCCGTTTCCTTCAGTTACCTGATAGGGAATAACGGAGCCGGGAAAGCTTGAAGCAAAGGCTATCATACCTGTGCCGCCTTCGGCAGTGTATTCATTCATAAAGATAGATTCGCCGGAAAAAAGTCTGCCAAATACTTTTTTTATTCCGCCTCCAGTGTTCGTATCCATTCTCATATTAGGACTCATCCAACTCATTGCACCACTTTCTGTGCAAAGCGTTTGACCTGCTTCGGGATAGCAGATAACAACGGGTAAATTTCCGCCTTCGATTTCATATTTCAGCATATAAGTAATCCTTTCCTTCCTTCTTTTTTCAGGTGAGGTTGTAAAAATGTTCCGTCGAGCTTATACGGGAGTTATAGTTCATTCACAATAGCGAGGATTTGTTTCAAAATAGAAACATCAAAATCTTCAAATTCGCTTACTTTAACTTTCAGACCTGTTATTGCATGAAACCAAGTAGCAGCGGCTGAATATCTACCGTAATCGAGCGATAAATGAAATCCGTCTCGGCACAGGGAGAGTCCGCCGTTTTTATAATCAAATTCGGGAATATTCTCACGTATACTTTGGATAACTTTACCAACACTTATAACTTCAGCATTTATGGATTTTGCCGCTATTTCTGTTGCACTTGTAATACAATCATACATTTGCTGCTGATTTTTATCATAATATGCAAAACCTGTATGTTGCGAATCAATTTCGTAAGCCCATGTTTGATGGAAGTAAAGCTTTGCATTTGGCTGCTTTTCCCTTACAACTTTAGCGAGATTTGAAAGATATGGTTCATAGGTCTCCCAAAGTCCGCTATGTTGACTTACTTGCTGCAATGTTATAATATCCCATTTATCCATTTCGAGAGCTTCAGCAATGCTTATTTTTCTTTCACCATCATTGCCGTTAAGCTCCATATCATAATAGGCATTATTTTCAACCAGATTTGTCCAGTGAGTTTCCAAGCTGCAGCCGCCAATATAGAGGTTTACAGTTTCTATATTAACGCCATTAATTTTTGATAGTTTATGTAACCATCTGTGTGCATCATGAGAAAAGCTGTTGCCAATAGATAAAATTTTCATACAAATATCACCTCATTTACATTATAGCAAAAAACACTGGAAAATCAAGTAAAAACACAATATACCTATTTTTCCTCACATTCGAAAATCGCAACAAGTGAAATAAGATGAATTCCTCATACGTCTCAGCGTATTTCATAGCGATAGCGGTTTTGCATATCGCAAAAAGATATTTCACCAATCACGTATGTATTTTTTCAATGAAATCGCGCAAGGCGCGATGAAATCCGAGTAAAATCGGATGAAATCTGCT
>CAYRPK010000027.1:0-1323 GCA_964426175.1 uncultured Eubacteriales bacterium
GATTTATATAAGATTTCAGGTCACTGGGATCATTATCAGGACGGTATGTTTGTATTAGGTGATGAAGAAAAGGATAAGGAAGTATTCGCATTACGTCCAATGACTTGTCCGTTCCAGTATCAGGCATATCTCAACCGCGGACGTTCGTACAGAGATTTACCGATGCGACTTAATGAAACATCAACACTGTTCAGAAACGAAGCTTCAGGTGAAATGCACGGTCTTATAAGAGTACGTCAGTTTACTATTTCAGAGGGACACCTAATGTGTACTCCCGAGCAGTTAGAGGACGAGTTCCGTGGCTGTCTTGAGCTTGCAAAATATATGCTTGAAACTCTCGGCTTATACGAGGACGTATCATTCCGTTTCTCACAGTGGGATCCTGATAACAGAGAAAAATATATCGGTACTGAGGAGCAGTGGGACGAGGCTCAGAGCACAATGAAGAAGATACTCGACCACCTCGGACTTGATTATAAGGTCGGTATCGGCGAAGCCGCATTTTACGGACCTAAGCTTGATATTCAGATTAAGAATGTTCACGGTAAGGAAGATACTCTAATTACCATTCAAATTGACCAGATGCTTGCTGAAAACTTTGGTATGGAGTATACAGACCGCGACGGCACAAAGAAGCATCCGTATATCATTCACCGTACCTCTATCGGCTGCTATGAGCGTACTCTTGCGCTTCTTATTGAAAAATACGCAGGTAAATTCCCGACATGGCTCGCGCCTGTTCAGGTCAAGGTTCTCCCCATTTCCGAAAAGACTATCGACTATGCAGATAAGGTCTATAAGGCTCTTAAAGATGCGGGTATCCGTTGTGAAATGGATGACAGAAGTGAGAAGATTGGCTATAAGATAAGAGAAGCTCAGCTTGAGAAGGTTCCCTATATGATAGTAGTAGGTGAAAAAGAAGCAGAGCAGGGACTTGTTTCCGTCAGAAAGCGTGATGTCGGCGATATGGGTCAGCAGACTGTTGAAGATTTTATTACAAAGATTAATGCAGATGTTGCCTCAAAGGTTATAGATTAAAGAAAAAACTTCGCAAGCAATACACTTGCGAAGTTTTTTGATATTGAATTTATACTCGCTTATGACATGATCTCGCTGACGGGTTTAGAGTAAAACGGCTCTAAATTTTCTATCGCCTTTTTACCTAATTCGCTTTTGGCAGGAATAAAGCTAAGCTTCATTTCTCTGGGAACAACGGTGCATGCGGCATTGAAAATTCCTTTAAAGACTGCGTCAAAATCACTTGGGATACCATCGACGATTATAAGCAAGCTTACATCGTCATTCTGTTTCATAAGGCGAAGA
>CAYRPK010000027.1:1333-10903 GCA_964426175.1 uncultured Eubacteriales bacterium
GATATGCTGCTGTTATCGCAGGCTGAGTTGCAAGATATTTACACACCGCGTCAATAAGGGGCTTGGGTTGCTCTTTAGGTATTCCAAGGCTGATTTGAGTATTAGGCGGTACTGTCTGCCTTTGAATATCGGCACCGTTTTGTTTCATTTGTTGCTTTTGCATACGAAGAGAAACCACGTTCTTTTTATCAATAACGATATTATTTCCAAAGGGATTAAAAGCAAGTCCGTTACCCTCACTTTTGGGCATAAGGAGAGCATTGGCGAGGCCATCAAAATCCATAACCAGAGCGTTGGGTTTACCGTCAAGCTTCATCTTCATAAATTCGGTATGGTCAGTAAAAGCGGGAATGTATTTTTCACTGTTTTGCTTATTTTCAATAAGTGCAAGTCTGAATTTGCGCTGTCCTTGTTCGGGGGTGTCGTTTTCATCCGCGATAGCAGGTACGATAAATCTTCCGCGCATTATCTCGTTCATCATTCTGCTCCTGTTTTCGGGAGTGTTATTTTCCTTTAATGCATTTATCGCCTCAATGAGTGCGGGATTTTCAATTTTGATATTTTCTGCCACAATAATCAATCCTTTCACAAAATATATTATATACTATTTTGTGAAAGGCTTCAATATTTTTTTGCATCTACTTTACAATTATTCACGGTTTGTGGTATACTTTTACAAAATCAATGAAAGGAATTTAAATATGATAAATAAAAAAATGCAGGCTTTGGGACAGACCCGTTCCGTAATACGTGAGCTTTTTGAATATGGTAAAAAAAGAAAAGCAGAAGTCGGCGCAGAAAATGTCTTTGATTTCAGTTTAGGTAATCCCAGTGTCCCTGCGCCTCAAAGCGTGACAGATGCAATTAACGATATTTTACAGAATACAGACCCCGTTATGCTTCACGGATATACCTCCGCGCAGGGCGATTTTGGAGTCAGACAGGCTATCGCCGACAATATCAATGAGCGTTTTGATGCAGGCGTTTGCGCCGATGATATTTATATGACAGTCGGTGCCGCAGCTTCACTGACCATAAGCCTTAAAGCTTTGACCGTAGATGGGGATGAGGTCATCACCTTTACGCCGTATTTCCCTGAATACCGTGTTTTTGTTGAAGCAGTAGGCGCAAAGCTTATCGAAGTAAAATCCAATGAAGAGGATTTTCAGATAGATAAAGATGTTTTTGCAGCGGCGATTAATGAAAAAACGAAAGCGGTTATAATGAATTCTCCCAACAATCCCTCGGGCGTTGTACTTACGGAAGAAACTGTAAAGGGTATCTGTGAGATACTGCGTAAAAAATCCGCAGAATACGGTCATCCCATTTACCTTATTACGGATGAACCTTACCGCGAGCTTGTTTATAACGATATTTTTGTTCCGTATATTATGAATTATTATGACAACACCATTGTCGGATATTCCTTCAGCAAATCCCTTTCACTCCCCGGTGAAAGAATAGGATATATTGCAGTTTCACCCAAGATGGAAGACCATGACGATGTGTATGCCGCTGTTTGCGGTGCAGGACGTGCATTAGGCTATGTTTGTGCGCCCAGCCTTTTCCAATATGTTTGCGCAAGATGCTTAGGTCAGACTGCCGATATTTCGGTTTATGAAAAGAACAGAGATATTTTGTATAACGGCTTGACAAAGCTGGGATATAAATGCGTGCGTCCTGACGGTGCCTTTTATCTCTTTGTAAAAGCTCTTGAACCCGATGCGTCGGCTTTTTGCGAAAGGGCAAAAAAGCACGAGCTTTTGCTCGTACCCTCTGATTCGTTTGGCACGCCCGGCTTTGTTCGCATTTCTTATTGCGTAACCACCGAGCAGATAGAAAAATCACTCCCTGCTTTTGCCTCGTTAGCTGAAGAGTATAAATAATAAAGTGAATATAAAAAATGTCTGCAAGCCTTTAAGCTTGCAGACATTTTTTATCTATCCATATATGCAAGTACTGCAATACATTCGCCGTTCTCGTCGGTATCATAGGTGCAGAGTGTTAACAGCAGGTCGCCGTATTTTGGTATGCTGTCTGTGTTAACAGAGGCTATATTACGGACATTTTCTATGTAGCTGTTAAATTGAGATTTTGATACCTCTGACGGTTCCTTGCACAAAGACAGCACTGTATTGCCAATAGAAAGACGAGAGCCTTTAACCACAGCGTATATCTCATATTCACCCTCTTCAAAAAGAGTTGAAAACCTCACCAAAGAATTTTCTGCAAGATACTCGCTGCTTGAATATTGCCATAGAGATGCAAAGGCCTGACCGTTTTGCGGAGTACCTGCATAGATTACGGTGTTAAGTGTGCCTTTATAAATGCTGCAGTTATTATCCATAAACGCAGTGCCGCTGTCTGATGCCGATTTACTCAAATTGTGTGTTAGATAAAACTCACTGTTTTCGGTTTGGGTTACTGCAGTATTAATGTCTGCCGAAGGAATACTTACCCACCCAACAAGCTCACTGTTTATTGCAAGATACGGCGTGAGGCTGTCAAGTACCGATGATGTATTGGGAGGGGAATAGGTCTGCGCTGTTGACGGGAGAATACTGCTTACATATTCTTTTTGCACATCAAGAAAGATACTTGCGGCAATGACAGCAAGTGCAAGAAATACAGATATTATCTTAAAAGTAACGGACCGCAAATTCATTATAATCACCTTTCCGCGGCGGTAAGCAAGTAAAATACAATTCCACCCTGCGCCCTGCAAGGTGGAAATTTAAAGATAAATCTTTAAAACGTGGGTTATGTGCCTTTTGTGTTTAAAGGCACATAACCTCGCAGAGATACTAAATTAAAAGCTGTTTTTCGGAGTCTGTATAGCTTTTATCTGTTGCAATTCTGAAGCCGTCGCAAAAACCCACTATGATGCAGCCCAATGCAGACAGTCCGCCTGCAACCGTTATTATGGCAAAAAGCCACGTCCAAGGAGCCTGCTCATCGGCAAGAACACCGTCATATGAGCCGTTGGGAATAAAAATATCAAAATTGGCACGCATTAAAAAGAGAAAAGCAACACAAACGGCAACAGAAACACCGAACCAAACTAACTTTTGAACAGCGCGTTTACTAAAGCCGAGATACTTATCATGAACTCCGAGATAGCCTAAGAAAAATGCAAGAAGTGCTGCGACTTTACGCTTTTTAGGGTCGTAATTGGGCGCGCGGAGAATATGTTCATAATCATGCTCGATATTCTTTCCGCAATGCTGGCATTTTTTTGCCATTTTGTGGTTTCCGCCTCCGCAAGCAGGGCAATAGTGCTTATCTCCTGCATGTTCATCGTGACATTTGCGACATTTGTTATAGTCGCCGGGTAACTTTTTTCCGCAATCAATACAATGCATAAACATATCCTCCTTTCGGCTTAGCCGAATTTATAATTATATTATTTTTCGATAGCAGCCTTTTTAGTCAGAACAGCACGCATTTTTGCGTAAGTTTCATCGCTGAACTTGCGCTTGCGCTCATAGGTGTAAACACCGTTCTGCTCCTGTTCAACGTCAGTAATCTGAGTGTAGCAGAAGGCGCAGAAGTTTTCGTTTTGCATGAAGTAATCAGTCAGGTCGCAGAAACGCTGAGCAACCTCTTCTTCGCTCTTGGGTGCATTGCCGTAACCCCAACCGCCCTCAACTCCGGGGCTCCACCAGGTTCCGCCGTATTCACTGACAAAGATAGGCTGACCACCGTAATGCTGACGACCGTCGCGTCCGAAATAATCGAAAAGTCTTTCCCCAACCTTGGTATCGTCGTATCTCTCATGAATAACGTCAATATTCTGGTCGTATTCATGAATATCATAAATATCGGTGATAACATGGAAGTTACCGCTGGTATCAATGCAGGGACGGGTCTTATCAAGTGCCTTGGTAGTCAGATAGGTGATACGGAGAAGATCATTATATTGAGGACGACCTTGGAAATTCCAAGTTTCATTAAAAGGACACCAACCAACTATTGCAGGATGATTATAATCTCTTTCAACTATCTCTATCCATTCGGGAAGGAAGTTATAAACATTCATTCCGTCGGAGTAATCAAGACCCCAACAGGCATGTTCTCCCCAAACGATGTAACCGAGCTTATCTGCCCAATAAAGGAAACGCTCCTCAAAGACCTTTTGATGAAGTCGCGCGCCGTTGAAGCCGAATTCCATTGAAAGCTCGATGTCACGCTTTAATGCCTCATCTGTGGGGGCGGTGCAAACGCCGTCGGGGTAGAAGCCCTGATCAAGCACAAGACGCTGAAATACGGGACGTCCGTTAATTAAAATTGCATTTTTTGCAATCTCGACGCCGCGGATACCAAAGTAGGAATGAACCGTGTCGCAAATGCCCTCACCTGTTAATTCATAGGTGACATCGTAAAGCTCTGGTGCACCAACCTCCCAAAGCTTATAATCGGGAATGGAAAGTGTATAGAAATCGGTTGAATTTGCGTCCATTTCACATTCAGCAACCTTTTCGCCGTTATAGCTGACGGTAGTTTTAAGCTTAAGTGCCTTACCGCATGCATTTGCAATTTCACTTGCAAATGATACCGTGCCCGTCTTATAATCTGTATCAATTTTAACACGTTTAATGTAGGATACAGGTACAAATTCAAGCCAAACTGTCTGCCAGATACCTGTAGTGCGAGTATATTCACAACCGGAGGATTTAAAGAAGGGAGCTTGCTTACCTCTCGGCTGACTGCCGTTGCGACCTTCGTCGTCAGCACGCAGCGTAATTTCATTTTCACCTGCTTCAAGATAATCCGTAATATCAATACAGAATGAAACATAACCGCCCTTGTGACCGCCTGCTTCTTTACCGTTTATCCAAATTTTGCAAATATAATCAACTGCGCCGAAATGAAGTAATACTTTGCCGTTCAGCTGCTCTTGTGTAACCGTGATATTTCGCTTATACCATACAGTATGCATGAAATCCTTATATCCAATTCCCGAAAGGTCGCTTTCGGGACAAAAAGGTACGGTTATCTCTTTTGAAAGCGCTTTACCGCGAGTATGGTATTCACCGGGATTGCTGCCCCCAAAATCAAATTCAAATTGCCACGTTCCGTTTAAATTTTCCCAAGTCTGACGCTCAAATTGAGGCTTGGGATGTTCCTGTCTGGGTATCGCCATTGGTAAAACAATCCTTTCTTAATGTCGCCATAACTGCCGACGTTTATCTTGTAATTATTATATAATAATCTGTTAACTTTTGTAAAGGCTTTTTTGTAATATTTTCCGTTTTTTTTATCTAATGAAGGAATACTTGCAAAAATTTACAAATTTTACAGAAAAAATCGCTAAAAACCTCTTCCGTAAATCTTTAAAGTCTGCTATAATATATCCGTTTGAAACTCAATAATATTTTTTATAAACGGATAAGGGCTTTTAATACCCTGTCTGCGAAAGGAATGTATGTAAATGAAAAAGGTCATGACACAGGTGCCCTTCAGAGGAACTGCTGAGCAGGAAGCAAAGCTTTGCAAGGTTATTGAGGATAATGATTGCAACAGAGATAATCTTATGGCAATCTTGGAGCATGCTCAGGAAATCTACGGCTATCTTCCCATTGAAGTTCAGACATATATCGCCAAGAAGGTAAATATCTCTCTTGAAGAGGTTTACGGCGTTGCTACCTTCTACGGCCAGTTTGCGCTTAATCCCAAGGGTGAATATAAGATTTCAGTATGTATGGGTACTGCTTGCTATGTAAAGGGCGCAGGCGACATTCTTGACGAACTTGAAAAAGAATTAGGCATTCCCACTGACGGCATCACCTCTGACGGAAAATTCTCTCTCGAGGCTTGCCGCTGTATCGGTGCTTGCGGCCTTGCTCCCGTTATCACGGTTAACGACGAGGTTTACGGACGTCTTGTTGCAAAGGATATCCCCGATATCGTAAAGAAATATAAATAAATTACTGTACGGAGAGAACGTAAAATGAAAATATCCAGAATAGCTGAAATTCTCGAAGCAGAGGTTATTTCGGGCGGAGAGCACCTTGATAATGAGGTCTATTCCGCTTGCGGCAGCGATATGATGAGCGACGTATTGGCTTATGTTAAGGATCAGGCAGTTTTAATTACCGGACTTGTCAATGCGCAGGTTATACGTACCGCGCAGATGATGGATATGGTATGCATAGTTTTCGTTCGCTCAAAAAAGCCCACTCCCGAAATGATTGAGCTTGCAAATGAATGCGGCATTGTCATTTTGGCAACGGAAAAGCGTATGTACGAGGCTTGCGGCAAGCTTTATTCCGAAGGGCTTTTAAAGAATGAAGTCAGAAATGACTGATATTCTTTCTTTCCATTACGAAGTTGACGGTTCGGATTTTACTGCCGCCGGTCAAGCCTCGGTTGCGGTAAAAAAGAGCTTGCGTGAGCTTGGTATCGCCCCCGACATCATAAGGCGTGTATCTATTGCCATGTATGAGGGCGAGATAAATATGGTAATTCATGCTCGCGGCGGAGTAGCCGATGTATATGTTACAGAGGATTGCATTAAGATAGTCCTTACAGATGAAGGCCCCGGTATTGAAAATGTTGACCTTGCAATGCAAGAGGGTTATTCTACTGCGCCTGCAAATGTCAGGTCATTGGGCTTCGGTGCAGGTATGGGACTGCCTAATATGAAGCGATATACCGATTTAATGAATATCGATTCCGTTGTAGGCAAAGGCACAACTATTACCATGACGGTGAATTTGGTAGGATGATTTTATGGAAACTTACAAGCATTCCGTTTTCCTTGATACCAACAAATGCAGTGGTTGTACTACCTGTGTGCGCCACTGCCCTACGGAAGCCATAAGAGTTAAGGATAAGCGTGCCGTTATTAACAGCCAGCGCTGTATTGATTGCGGCGAATGTATCAGAGTATGTCCGAGTAAAGCAAAAAAGCCTCTTTACGATAAATTTTCCGACCTTGACAAATTCAAATGGAAGATTGCGCTTCCGGCACCTTCGCTGTACGGTCAGTTTGATAACCTTGACGATATCGACTATCTTTTAACGGGACTTAAGAATATCGGGTTTGACGATGTTTATGAGGTCGCAACGGCTGCCGAGCTTGTTTCGGCATATACCCGTATGTATCTTAAAACCAACGGCATCATAAAACCTGTTATTTCATCAGCATGTCCTGTAATAGTACGACTCATAGGCTTAAGATTTCCTTCTCTTAAGGATAACATTATGCCTATGCTTCCTCCTATGGAGATTGCCGCCATTGCCGCAAGAGAAAAGGCTATGAAGGAGCATCCTGAATTTAAAACCGAGGATATCGGCATATGCTTTATTTCTCCGTGTCCTGCAAAGGTGAGCTTTGTTAAAAACAGCTTCGGTGGGTATGAAAGCAAGGTTGACGCAGTAATTGCCATAAGCGATTTATATTTTCAGCTTGTTAATGTTATGGATAGGGAATTGCCCACCACATTTAATTCCGAAACAGGAAAAATAGGTTTGGGTTGGGCAACCACTGGCGGTGAGGCTTCGGCTATCTTTAACGATAAATATTTAGCGGCGGATGGAATTGAAAATGTTATTCACGTCCTCGACCTTATGGAAAACGGAAATATGCCGCATCTTGAATTTATGGAGCTTAATGCATGTCACGGCGGTTGTGTCGGCGGTGTTATGACGGTGGAAAATCCCTATGTTGCAAAGGCGCGACTTCATAATCTTCGCAGATACCTTGCCGTATCCCAAACGCATCTCCCTGATGAGGATTATGTGCCCGAGCATTTCTTCCATGATTTTGCACCCGATTATCAGCCTATAACAAGGCTCAGCGATAATATCGGAGAATCAATGCGTATGATGCGAGCAATTCAGAAGCTTTGCGGTGTGCTCCCTGGCATTGATTGCGGTGCCTGTGGTGCGCCTACATGTCATGCGCTTGCTGAGGATGTAATAAAGGGGACGGCGTCAACTGCCGACTGTCCTCTTTTGGGACTCATCCCTACGGAAAATAATGACTGAAAGGAAGTCTTAGCACTATGACTGTTAAGGAGCTGTCCGAAAAAAACGGCTTGACGGTTTTTTCTTTGCCTTCCCCTGGCGAAGAAGTGACGGGAGGCTATTGCGGTGATCTTTTAAGCTGGGTTATGGGCAGAATTGATTCAGGATGTGCTTGGATAACCATAATGTCAAATATAAATATACTTGCAGTAGCTTCGCTTTCGGGTGCACCCTGTATAATCTTGGCAGAGGGTGTTATTCCGGATGCAGAGCTTATTAAAACGGCTACCGAAAAAGGCATCAATATGTTGGGCAGCGGTCGCCCTGCTTATGAAACAGCGTTAGCCTTACAAGTGGCACTGTCATGAATAAGTATTATTACGATTTTCACCTTCATTCCGCACTTTCTCCCTGTGCAGATAATGATATGACCCCCGGCAATATCGCCGGTATGGCATCTTTGGCAGGACTTAATATTGCGGCGCTTACCGACCACAATTCCTGCAGAAATTGTCCCTCTTTTTTTGCGGCAGCAAAAAAGTACGGTTTAATTCCGATTGCAGGAATGGAGCTTACAACAAGTGAGGATATTCACCTTGTTTGTCTTTTTTCGGATTTAGAAAGTGCATTGGCTTTTAATGATGAAATTGACAGCCGCAGGATTTTAATACTCAACCGAGTTGATATTTTTGGTGAGCAATTTATTTTTGACGAAAATGACGAGCACGTTGCGGCAGAAGAGTATTTTCTTCCAAATGCAACGACTGTCAGCTTAGATGAAGCTCCCGAAATTGTTAAAAGCTATGGTGGAATTTGTTATCCTGCTCATATTGACAGGCAGGCTAACGGAATAGTTGCAACTCTCGGTGTTTTTCCCGAAAATCCTGTTTTTTTTGCAGCGGAGCTTCATGATTTAAGCAAAAAAGAGGAATACATTAAACGTTTCCCCAATTTAGAAAATATCCCTATTCTTATCGGCTCGGATGCACATTATCTTACAGATATACGTGATGCGTCAAGCTTTCTTGAAATCGAGGATAAACCTTACAGCTCTGCATTGGTCAGAAAAAATCTTATAAAACTACTGTCAAAAGAGGGAGCAAATTGAAAGAACTTTCACTTAATATCCTCGATATAACAGGTAACAGCACTAAAGCAGGTGCACAAAATATAAGCATCTCCATCACCGAAAAGGATAATGTAATGACGCTTATCATTGCAGACGATGGTTGCGGTATGAGCGAGGAAATGGTAAAAAGTGTAGCAGATCCCTTCTGCACTACCCGAACTACCAGAAAAGTGGGGTTAGGAATACCATTTTTAAAATTAGCGGCAGAGCAGACGGGCGGCTATATTAAAATTGAAAGTTCAAAAGAACCCCAAAATCACGGAACTACCGTGACGGCGGTTTTTCATACAAACCATATAGATTTTGTGCCTTTGGGTGATATAGTTTCAACATTAACTACTATTATTCAAGGTGCGCCCGACAGAGATTTTGTTTACACACATAAAACAGAGAATATTACCGTTTACCTTGATACAAAAGAGCTTCGCGAGGTTTTAGGTGATGTTTCTTTGGCTGAACCCGAGGTCATA
>CAYRPK010000028.1:0-10689 GCA_964426175.1 uncultured Eubacteriales bacterium
CGTTAAGCTCGGTTTTATTTAAACCACCGTGCATCTTAAGAGCGCGCACCGTTGCAACTATAACTACCGCTGAAGGATTAAGTCCTGCCATGCGGCACTTTATATCAAAGAATTTCTCAGCGCCCAAATCGCCGCCGAAGCCTGCCTCAGTTACGACATAATCTGCAAGATGCAGGGCAAGACGTGTTGCAATAACGGAATTGCATCCATGTGCAATATTTGCAAAAGGTCCTCCGTGAATAATAGCAGGAGTTCCGCCTAAGGTCTGAACCAAATTAGGCTTAAATGCATCCTTTAACAGCGCAGTCATTGCGCCTGCTGCATTAAGCTGACCTGCGGTAACGGGTTTATCGTCATAAGTATAGCCTACAATAATCTGTGAAATTCTGGCTTTTAGGTCCTCCAAGGAATTTGCAAGGCAGAATACCGCCATAATTTCCGAAGCAACGGTAATATCAAAACCGTCTTCTCTTGGCATACCGCCGTTTTTGCCGCCTAATCCGTCAACAACATTTCTGAGCTGACGGTCATTCATATCAACGCATCTCTTCCACGTAATTCTGCGAGGGTCGATATTTAGCGCATTGCCGCGCCAAATATGGTTGTCAAGCATTGCCGCAAGAAGATTGTTCGCCGCACCGATAGCGTGAAAATCACCCGTGAAATGAAGATTAATATCTTCCATAGGAACGACCTGAGAATATCCGCCGCCTGCGGCACCACCCTTAACACCGAAAACAGGACCGAGAGAGGGTTCTCTGAGTGCAGTAATAACATTTTTACCGATTTTTGCAAGTCCGTCGGTAAGTCCAATTGAAGTAGTGGTCTTACCCTCACCCGCAGGAGTGGGCGACATAGCCGTAACTAAAATCAGCTTTCCGTTTTTGGAAGGAGTTTCATTCATAAGACGGATATAATCAATTTTTGCCTTATATTTACCGTACTGCTCCAAATATTCGCCGTCAATACCTGCTCTGTCAGCAATTTCCGTAATTGGAAGAAGGGTATGCTCCTGTGCGATTTGAATATCTGTTTTCATTTTTTACTTCCTTTCTTATGCGTATAAATCAAAGATACCTAAGAAATGACGTCTTATTCTCATAAAGTCAGTGGAATTGATTCCGTCATCGCCATCGACATTTGCTGCTGATTTCTGAATCTCGTCCATTTCGTACAAGCCTAAATACTGTTTGCGAATCTGCATAAAGTCGGTGGAATTCACTTTGCCGTCGCGGGAAACATCTCCCTTTATAATAACGGTATATTCTTTTCCACCGATATTTACCGTATCACCCGTTGCAACAACAGCATTATCTGCCAAAGCCGCACCGTCGCGGTAAACGGTCATACCTATTGCCGAAGCAGGAGTTTCGGCTTTAACGCCTAGAAGCGTCATATTCTCTTCGTCGCGGGTATACTCGGTATTATAATCACGATAGAGCGTAAATTTTTCTGTCAAATTAACGGTGATTTCCTTTTCTCCTACTTGTAAAACAGCAATATCGGTAAATTGGGAATTTGAAACAAGAATATATTTTATGTCAGAGCCATTGAAATGTGTATTATTTATAACTACCTGCTGCACTGCAGAATCTAAAAGAACACCGAAAGAAGCCTGCTGTGAATTTTCAGATGGCTGTAAAACGGTATCCTTGCCGCTGAAGCCTAAAAATTCACCGCCGTTTACAGTAAATCCTGCTGAAATATCAAAAATAGAACTATCGGGGGTTATAATAGAGATACAACCGCCGTTTTGAGTGGTACCGCTGTCTGCATCCAAGCCTTTACCTACAGAAGTAATACTGATATCTCCGCCGCTTATAACTGCAGCCGCGTCGGAATGGATACCGTCATCACCGGATGCTAAGACATATTCTCCGTCAGTAACGGTAATATCTCCGCCGGCATGGATAGCATCCTCTGCGGCAGAAACCATCATATACTCAGCATTAAGGGAAAGCGTTGTTCCTGACTTAACACCCTTTGCACTTTCGCCCTCAACGACACTTTCGGTATGCCCGCCGCCTGTAGTGATATAATGCTCACCGCCCGAAATGATGATACCTGTTTCAGACTGAATACCGTCGTTTGCGGCAGTTAAATTCGTGGTACAGTTATTAAGGGTTATCCAACCGAGAGAGGGGTCATTCTCCTGTGTTGAACGGAGTGCGTCGCCGCCCGTTGCGTTGACGGTAAAGCTTGCATTGCGGGCAAAGAAGGAGTCCTTGCCGTTAATGCCGTTTCCGACCGCCGTTACTTCTATCTGTGCATCGTTGACAGTGAGAGTATCCTTACTTGTAATACCGTTATTGTGGTTTGCGTTAACAGTAAGCTTTCCGCTGCCCGAAACGGTAAGGTCTGCCTTACTGTAAAGACAGGCATTAGGCTCCTGCTCACTTGCAGAGGAATAGTTATCTTCATAAGTATAAACTTCCCCATCAGTCAGGATATTTTCTTTACCCTCGACAAGGGATATTTCTGCCGCGGAAGCCTTAAAAATATAGATAGGCGAACCGTAAGAACACGTAATATTGACACCGTTTAAAATAATCTTTACTTCACAGCCTTTGGCATTAACCAAAATTCTGCCGTTGTTAAGGGTTCCGCTGACGGTGTAAACACCTGCTTCGGAAATAACGGCAATAGAGCCTTCTACGGTTACGCCGTCACCCGAAACCGAAATGCTGTTTCCGTTTAAAGCTATGGTTGCATTTGCTGCATATGCAACGGGAATACTTACAAGCATAAGCGTTAAAGCAAGCATGAAGGAAACCACAGAAATAATACCTTTTTTCACGGTTTATACATCCTTTCAAAATTAGATACTTTATTATAACAAAAAAACATGCATGGTGCAATAACTTTTTAGAATGTCAGTAAATATTCAAGCATTCGCTTAAAGCAAATACCGAAGGTAAGCTTCGCCACATCCTCTGTCGCATAAATAGGTACGGTCAACGCTGTTTCGCCGTTATATTTAACGGTAATTTCTCCCACAGTATCTCCCTTGCAGACAGGTGCCTGTAGACTCTTCGGCTCAGGCATTTCTACTGAGATCTTATCTTCCGTTCCCTTTAATATAAGCAGTTTTTCGGGCTCTGCCGCAGTAATATTTACATTTTCACATTCGCCGCCCTCGACGTCATACGGCAAATATTCCTTAGGCATTTCGGGTGTTACGCAGGTATAATTTATAAATCCGAAATCAAGAAGCTGTTTTGCATCGTCAAAACGCTCACTTTTGCTCGGTGCACCCAAGGTTACAGCAATAAGCTCTAAATCATTTCGCGAAGCCGTTGCCGAAATGCAATATCCTGCTTCGACGGTATAGCCGGTTTTTAATCCTGTTGCACCTTCATAATGTCGAATAAGCTTATTAGTGTTAACAAGCTGAGTCTCTCCTCCGCGCAGAGTATCCATCCAAACGGTGGTATATTCAAACACAAGGTCGTGCTTTAAAAGCTCTCTGGTCATAATGGCTATATCCCGTGCCGAAGAATAATGTCCCTCAGCAGGAAGACCATTGGTATTGACAAAACACGAATTTTCCATTCCCAGTTCTGTCGCGCGGTCATTCATCATTGCTATAAAAGCGGCTTCACTGCCGCCTATCTTTTCTGCCAAAACACAGGTAGCATCATTTGCCGAGCCTATCAGCATAGCTTTAAGCAGGTCATCCACGGTCATTTCCTCCCCCGGCTCAAGCCATATCTGAGAGCCTCCCATAGTGGCGGCATGCTCAGAGCATACGGCGGTATCGTCAAGAGTTAGGCTTCCGGCGTCTATTGCCTCCATAACCAAAAGTGTTGTCATTATTTTTGTTACCGATGCCAAGGGGAGCTTTTCATCGGGATTGTTCTCATAAAGCACAGTGCCCGTAGATGCCTCCATAAGCAATGCGGATTTTGATGAAAGCTCCAAAGTCACATTGGCGGCGGTTTCCCAATATTCGGGAGTTTCCTGCATTTCTTCAAGATAGATTTCTCTGTTAAAGATATCGTCCTCATCGCACTTTGCCGATGTGGCACAGCAAACGGTCAGTGACATAATAAACAGTACAGAAATTATTTTTTTTAGCATATGTACGACTTCCCTTCAAGGTGTATTTTCAGTCGCTGAATGTATATGCAAGCTTATGATTGTCCTATTACCACCGTATTTTTAATGAAATTTTTTTTAATTTCACCATTTATCTGAAACAAATATTTTCAAGTCATATTACGCCGTAAAAATGCGAAAATATCTAAGACGCCAATTAATTTTTGCGTCAAAGGACGGTCATATTATAATGAAAAAAATTTTTCATCGCACGGCATTTGTGGCAGGACTGTTCTGCGCTTTTGCCATGTTTTGCACATCACTTACCGCAGCCACGCTACCGGACAGCTTCTTGGTCCGACAAGGTGATAGCTTCCGTTTTGACAGCATCCTTCCCGTAAAAGCTGTTATTGTTACCGACGATAACAATACTGTCAGCGTTGTAAAATCAGGCGGTGATCGCTTTATTTTAAAGGTTTTCGGATTTCTCCCTGCAAAGGAGGTAACCGTTCAGGCAACGAATACAACCTATGTTATTCCCGGCGGCGAGGCTTTCGGCGTCAAGCTTTATTCCCAAGGGGTAATGGTAATAGGCTTTTCCGACCTGACAAACAACTCATCTCCTGCTTACGATGCAGGTATTCGCGCAGGTGATATGCTGATTTCCTTAAATGGTATTGCCGTCACTACCAACGAAGAGGTTTCTGCAATTATCTCAAGCAGCGGCGGAACCTCCGTCAAAGCGGTAATCCTACGTGACGGAAAGGAAAAAACCGTAAATATTCAGCCTCAGAAGGATGTTACGGGAAATTATAAATCCGGCATGTGGGTACGTGATTCAACGGCAGGAATAGGTACTCTTTCTTATTATGTCCCCGATACAGGCATTTTTGCAGGACTGGGGCACGGTATTACCGATACAGATACAGGAGAAATTTTTCCTCTTCAATCGGGTGATGCCGTTGAAGCGCGTATTTATTCGGTAAATAAAGGCTCAAAAGGCACACCCGGCGAGCTCTGCGGAAGTCTCGGAACCAAGTCTATAGGTTCACTTTTCGGCAATACCGAATGTGGAGTTTTCGGTAAAAGGAACGAGGCTTTATCAGGTCAAGCAATACCCGTGGCTATGAAACAGGAGGCACATCGCGGTCAGGCTTATATTCGCTGTACCGTGGAGGGTGATACCGTTAAGGAATATTCTGTGGAGATAGTCAGCATTGATTATAATTCCGATGCCGCTACTAAAAATATGGTAATCCGAATAACCGACGAGGAGCTTCTGCAAAAGACAGGCGGCATCGTGCGCGGAATGAGCGGCTCACCTATTATTCAGGACGGCAAGCTCATCGGTGCGGTTACACATGTATTTGTAGATGACCCCACAAGCGGCTACGCCATCTTTGCTGAGAATATGCTTGAAGCCGCAGATAATCTATTGCAAAATGCGGCGTAAAAAAACAAAAGCAGTGTATACAAAGAGTATATACTGCTTTTGTTTATACGTTGTGTTTTTAATATACTGAGCCGACAGTTCTGGGATAAAGGATAACATCGCGGATATTGCTGATACCCGTAACATACATAAGTATGCGTTCGAGTCCCAGACCGAAGCCGCTGTGGGGAACAGAGCCGAAACGGCGAAGAGCGATATAATGCTCGTAATCCTCGACGCTCATATTTCTCTTTTCCATTGCGTCCAAAAGCTTATCCAGATCGGCTTCTCTTTCACTGCAGCCGATAATTTCACCGACACCCGGTACTAACAGATCGGTTGCCGCAACAGTTTTTCCGTCGGGATTTTGCTTCATATAGAAGGATTTGATTTCTTTGGGATAATTAGTAATGAAAACGGGCTTGTTAAGCAGCGTTTCGGAAATATATCTTTCATGCTCCGTTTGCAAATCGCAACCCCATTCGACGGGGAATTTGAAATCAACGTCTGCCTTTTTGAGTGCTTCGATTGCATCGGTATAATCCATTACTGCAAAATCGTTGCTGACCACATTTTGCAACTTCTCCAGAAGTCCCTTTTCAAAATGCTGATCAAAGAATTTAAGCTCATCGGGGCATTTTTCCAAAACAGCGGTAATGATATATTTAATCATCTCCTCTGCGATTTCGATTATATCGGAGAGCTCTGCAAATGCAACCTCGGGCTCCACATGCCAAAATTCCGCAACATGTCGGGGCGTATTACTGTTTTCCGCGCGGAAGCTCGGACCGAAGGTATAGATTTTACCGAATGCCGTCGCGGCAACCTCGCCTTCAAGCTGACCCGAAACGGAAAGTCCGGCTTTTCTGCCGAAAAAGTCGTTTTCATAATATTCGGCTTCCGTCTTATACTCGGTGAAGGGGTCCTGAGTAGTTACTCTGAACATTTCTCCTGCTCCCTCGCAATCCGATGCAGTGATGATGGGAGTGTGAACATAGACGTAGCGATTTTTCTGGAAATATTCGTGAATTGCGGCAGAAACAACGCTTCTGACACGAAATACTGCATTAAATGTATTAGTACGAAGTCGTAAATGAGGGATAGTTCGGAGATATTCAAGAGTATGGCGCTTTTTCTGCAAGGGATATTCAGCAGGACAGCTGCCCAAAACGGTAATTTCCGACGCATTAATCTCAACAGAGCCGCCGTTATAGGCTTCAACGACAGTGCCCTCTACCTTTAAGGAAGTACCTAATTTCAAAAACTCTCCGACTTCAGAAAATTTTTCCTTATCAATAACAATCTGCATATGCTTTAAAGAGGTACCGTCATTAAGCTCGGCAAAAGCAACGGCCTTGCTTTCTCTTGAAGTACGTACCCAACCGCAAACTGTTACATTTTTACCAATATAAGCTTTATCGGCAAAAATATCATAAATATCAGTATGCTTCATAAATATCAAACCCTTTCTGAGTAAATAAGTATAATCTATCGGTAGAATTTTGTCAAATCAAATTGGAAATTACCGTGTTTGACAAAAGAAAGCCCTGCCTTGTCAAAGCAATACGCCCGTCTTTTTCAAAAATAAATCCAGCTTTTTTTAAGTTTTCCGTTGGTGAAGTAATAAGATTTTTTTCTACGCCCTCGGAAAGTCGTAATCCTAACATAATTTTTTCTTCTCTGCTGCCGCCTTCGCCGTCAAAAACAGGAGAATTGCCTTTAATAAAGCCCTCAATATCACGTGGATAATAAAATCTTTTTCCTTTATAGTAGGAATGTGCCGCAGGCCCAAAACCGATATATTCCTCGTCACGCCAATATTTTAAATTGTGGCGACACTCAAAGCCGCGGCGAGCAAAATTAGAAATCTCATATTGAATAAGTCCTATATCTTCAAGTCTTTGACAGATATGCAGATACTGCCTTTCCTGCTCTTCCTCATCCAACGGGAGTTTATTTTCAAACACAGTACCCTCTTCCAATATAAGCATATATGCCGAAATGTGCTCGGGGGCAAGCTCTTTTATTTTTTCAATACTAAAATCGAGAGTATCTGTTGTTTGTCCCCAGACTGCAAGCATTAAATCAAGAGATATATTTCTAAAACCTTCTTCTCTTGCGGCAAAATATGTTTTTTCAGCCGTTTCTGCTGAATGAAGCCGCCCCAAAGTTTTTAATTCATCATCGACAAAGGATTGCACCCCGATACTGAGGCGGTTGACTCCTGCACTGCGAAATAATCGCAAAACCTCTTTTGATGAAGAATGAGGATTTATTTCCGCAGTAATTTCAGCATCCTTCGCAAGAGTAAATTTTTTTGAAATCGCGTCTAAAGCTTCACCCATCTGCTTTGCAAAAAGCGATGGTGTTCCGCCGCCGAAATAGACTGTATCTGCTTTTTCACCGTCAGGAAATGCGACAATACTATTTAGAAGCGCATCAAGGTAAGCTTGTGATAAATCCGTATCACACACAGAATAAAAGTCGCAATAGGGGCATTTCCTTTGGCAAAAAGGGACGTGAATATATATTCCGAGGCTCATATTTAATTGAATTGGGATTCATGACGTGCAAAAAAGTCGGTTTTAGGCGGTAATTCACGAAGCTGACTGCCTTCAGGAACAAAATCGGAGATATCGTCAAAAATTCTTTCCCAATTAAAGAAATCATCATTAACACCGAGATAATCACGAAGCATTTCCGTTCCCTCAGGTGCGACAGGATGAACCAGCACCATTGCAGTCCTGAGAAGTCTGAAGCCATTGTAAAGAACTCTTTTTCTTTCAGCCATATCGTCGGATTTTTCGGCAGGATTCATATTGCCTACCCAATATTTATTTGCAGTACGAATAAAGTTGTCGAGAAGGCTCATAACAGAATGAAGCTCAAATCGGTACATATAGCGTTCGTATTCGAGAATAGCATTTTCGCAAAGCTGTGTGACTTCATCATCGGGCGTATCGACTACCATCTTACCGTCAAAATATTTTTGCGAAGTATAGAAGCAGGAACGGGCAAGGCGGTTTAATACATTGGTTAAAAGGTTACCCTCTTTTAAAACAGGGTCTGCATCGGTGGGATTTGCCGAAGGATTAAAGACCTTAGGCTGGAAGCTGACGCTTCTCAGGCTTAAGCCTAAACTTAAGAAATGTGCACGGAGCTGTTCTGCGGTATAATAATCCAAAAGCTCTTCTGCCATAGGAGGCTTTACCGCTCCACTGCTCGAAGCTTTTTTATTAAGGAAAAGAATATGATTATTTGCAACGATGGTGGGAAGTGTTAATTCTCCCTCTTCAGGGGTAACAGTCGGAGCTTCTCTTTCCTGCTGCGCCATGAACATCGCCATTTCAGCAACAGAATAAAAATATACGTTATCCGAACCGATGAACTGATAGACCTTACTGTCCTTACTGCACCAGAAATCTTTAACTTCGTTTGCATCGCGACCTTGACGCTTTAAATATGCCGCCGTAAAGGAGATAGGTGCCCATAATGATTCAGGCCATACCCAAACGGTCAAAGAGTCCTCATCCTCAAGCTTTGGTGCAGGTACACTCCAATTTGCGTTACCCGTAATGCGGAAGGGTACCAAAGTTTTTCCCGTGCGGTAACGAATACCGTTAGCAGCCAAAACGGGTGTGACGGAATTCATTTCGTCAAGAGTTTTAAATTCAACAACAAAGCTGTCCTTGTTTTCTTCTTCAATAAGATTATGCTGAGGCAACGTTTCACGCAGCTTGTCGTATTCCTCTCTGTATTCTTTCTTTATAAATATACACGGAGTATTCAAAAATTCCTTAATTATGTTTGTTACAACGGGGCGAACATCCTCTTTGCCCTCGATTGAGGTAACATATTCCTTAAGCTTTTCGCCGAAGCCCTCCAAATCGAAATACCAATTTTTAACTTCGACCATTTCTGGACGCTCACCCGTTAAAGTGCTCTTAGGTGCAATAAGCTCCTCGGGGGGATACTGATGACCTAAGGAACATTCATCAGCATAGGCAGCTTCGGATTTACAGCCCTGAACGGGACAGCGGCCGACAACCTGCCTACCATTTAAGAAAACACCTGCTGTTTTATCAAAAAACTGAGGTCTGCCGATAAGACGGAGATATCCTTTTTGATAAAGTGAGCGCAAAAAATCATTGGTTACACGTTCATGCATTTCCTTGCAATCGTCAAGTCCCGAGCCTTCAAAAATATCAAGGCTGATATTATATCCGTCAAGTGCGCGCTTTTGTGCATCGTGATTGCTTCTGACAAAATCCTCGATAGTACCTTCAAAGCCTGCTTCGGCGGCTTTGCGGTAGGATTCCTCAATAGGCGAGCCGTAGCAATCAGTACCCGAAATGAATATAACATTTTCTTTGCCTATTCTGTCACGCAAAAAGCGGGCAAAAGCATCGGCAGGAACAAAGACGCCGCCTATATGACCGAAATGCAGATTCTTATTGCCGTAGGGCATACCTGCAGTTATAATCGCACGTTTTGGAAAAACGGGACGGTTTAAATTCTCTCTCACATTTAACACTATCCTTTTAAAGTCATAATAAATTATTGTACCACAATTTTTTTCTTAATTCAATTATTTTTTCGGGGTAGTCGAAACCTTTGCAAAGTGTTCCTTTGTCAGCCTTGCAACTACTCCCGATAAGGCAAACAGAGCGATGAAATTGGGTATTGCCATAAGTCCGTTAAAGGTGTCTGCAATATCCCAGACAACATCGAGAGAAACCGTTGCTCCTACTACTATTATTACGACAAAAATAAGCTGATATATTTTTGTCGCCTTAAGTCCGAAAAGATATTCTATACAGCGTGTTCCGTAAAGGGACCAACCGAGAATGGTGGTAAAGGCAAAAAGCGATAATGCAACCGCCACGAAAAGCGCGGCAAATTTATCACCAAACACTGTTGCAAAGGCACTTGTTACGAGCTCAGCACCTGGTTTTTGTCCGAAATTAATATCAACTCCGCTTAAAATAACGGTAAGTCCCGTTAAGGTACAAATAATCAATGTATCTACAAAAACCTCAAAGATACCGTATAATCCTTGACTGACAGGACTGTCTGTTTCTGCAGCTGCATGAGCAATTGCAGCTGAGCCGAGACCTGCTTCATTTGAAAAAGCGCTGCGTCTTAAGCCCCAAACGAGGGTTTCTTTAAGTAAAATGCCGCTGCCTGCACCTAAAATTGCCTTAGGATTAAATGCGGCA
>CAYRPK010000029.1:0-10490 GCA_964426175.1 uncultured Eubacteriales bacterium
AAAAACCTTGTTGCAGAGTTAGAAGCACATATCGACTGGAACGCAACTACCGACGGTACCACCGTAAATGAGTCTACCACTCTTGTTACCGACGGAGATCTTGGTACCGTATATTCAATGAATTCGTCTACTTCAGGTAACGTTTCCGACGGTATTTCAATTGACTTGGGTGAACCGCAGAATATAAGCAAAGTAGTTATTCATTGGGCATATGCTCCTACGAGCTTCAGAATAGAAACCTCTTACGGAGATTTCTATTCTAAGAATGATTGGCAGACTCTTGCAACCGTTGATACATATTCGGCCATCGAATATGCAGACAGCGCGAATGCACAGACTAATCTTGAGGGCACGACTACCATTGAATTTGATCTGATCAAAGCAAGATATATAGCTGTTGGTTCCGATGGACGTAATGTTATCAACGGAACTGCAAATTGGGCTATTAAGGAAATAGAGGTATACGCGAATGGTGGCGAATCTTCATTCAGTCTTTCGCCTGCATATCAAAAATACGGTCACGGCATTTTACCGCTTGACAGCGTAGATACCACGGGTGATGTCGTAACGAGCACTCCTTATTATTATATTAATGATGCATATGACGCAGAGCGCGTTGTAACCTATGACACAGTTGAGCTCAATGCTGATGTTCAGTTTGATTTGGAAGAGGTTCTTGCAGTAGTCGAAAGCAACGCCTTCGGCGGTGCATCCGTTGATAGCTTTGATACACAGTTTGATACCATGTCAAACAGCATTATTGCGGGCTTCAATAATGTAAGAATTTACGATACCTTCAGCAAATATGTAACTCTTGCTTACGAGATCACAGGTCTTGAACAAAAGGGCAGCAGATATGTTGACGGTCTCAGAACCTACACTAACCCCCATTGGCTCACGGTTAAATCCTACACCTCGACCAATAACGATGACGGAAAGAACACTTCCGACACATTTACTGATTATAAGCTTGACGAAGTTCAGATAGATAGTGATCTTTATACTACCTATTATTATATTCAGGACGATCCCAACGGCGGCGATATGCATACTGAGTCTATCGAGCTCGTATTTGATGAGGACTTCATCCTTGAAAATCAGAGCATGATCCGTATAACTGTCACAGTCAAGCCCAGCCAGTATGCAATTGATACTTACTACACAAATATTAATGCTGAAGACTATGTTGCTTCTTTAGCAGTTTATGATGATACAACAGGTTACAGTTCTGCTGATGAAAACGGCAATGTTACAGACGGCGGTATTGATCCTACGTCGAGTGTATATGACAGAAGAACTACCGGCGGATATCCCGATCAGGCGTTCAATGTTGTATTCAGTTCAGATGATGAAACCGGAGCCACGCTGTATAATACTGCTAATCCTTATTATGCAGACGATGAAGATATTATCAGCGCGGCTGTTGCAGGCAGAGAATATGTTGAAGATGAATACGGTTTCCATACAAACGTATTGGCTGCAACGAATGTTGAATACTATATCACATCTATCAGTCAGATAAATGAATCTCATGTAGACTATACCATGACAGCGTCCTATGATATGCCCGTAATTCAGGTTGATCTTCTCGACATTCCCGTCAAGAAGGTTTGGAATGACGGCAATGCTGACCACGCGACTGACTCTATTTTTGCAACCATTTCATGGGAACAGAATATTTGGGAAACCACATACGATGCAAGCGGTATAGCTTCCGTTTACAATATGGGTACCGAAACCAAGAGTGTTACTGTAGAGCTTAATGATACTAACGATTGGTCGGGAGTGTTTAAAAATATTCCTCACGGATATACCTATACAGTAACCGAGACCTATGAAGACGGAACTTCCGTTGGCAGCTACAACATATATATGTCCAAGACCTACAATACCAGCAGTTCTGATGTTGCGGTTGACGGCCATACCTTCACCATCTCTGACAGCACCGTAACAGATGCTCAGCTTGGTAACGGACTTGTTATTACCAATACTCACACCACCGGTAAGACCGTGACTAAGGTTTGGGAAGATGACGATGAAGCAACCCGTCCTATGAGTGTTACTATTCAGCTTTATGCTGACGGTGAAAAGTACGGCGACGAGGTCGTATTGAGCGATAATAACAATTGGACATATACTTGGTCTGATCTTGATGAATATGACAGTGACGGCGATAAGATCAGCTATGAGGTAATCGAGGTTGAGGTATCTGAATACAACTCCTATACTGAAACTCATACTGCATTATTAGATTGGGCATCGCAATGGCAGTATTATATGTCAGACGAAGCTGAACCTGACGCAGTACCTGAAAATTGGTACACCACTACCGATACTATTGATGGTTGGAGCACAGGCTACGCGGCATTCGGTGACTGGGCAAATGGCAGTAAGCAGACTGATTGGACTACTGATTACCTTTGGCTGAAGAAGAGCTTTAATGTTTCGGATATAACGGCTTATGAGAACAGTGAGCTCTATCTTCGCATATGGTTTGATCAAGAATCAGTTATTTATCTTAATGGCGTAGAGATATATAGCGCAACGGGTAAAGTAAATAATTATACTGATATTTATCTGGATGCAACGGCGCTTGAGGCGCTTAAGGAAGGCGAAAACGTACTTGCTGTTTACACCTACAATACTGTAAGTGCAACTACCGGACATATGTTTGATACTGCACTTCGCGCAAAAAATATAGCGTCGACTCCCGCGTCTACCGATTACGAAGTTAAAACCACCACCTACGGCGAATTGTTGCCAATGGGTTCGGATGGCTGGTTATATTATACTTCCGACAGCGACGATGCATTACCCAATTGGGCATTACCTGAATATGACAGCATCGGCTGGCCCACTGCAACTGCACCTTTCGGAAATATCGGTGAATATTCAACCGAGGCTTCCTCAAACTACCTTTGGGTAAGACATTCCTTTAATATTTCCTCTAATGAAGAGCTTGCAATGCTTAAGGCTTCTGATCTTTATTTCAAGGGAATTCTTAACGAAAATGCTGAGATTTACGTTAACGGCAGACATGTTTACACTCATACAGGTGCAATTACCGAAGAAACTATGATTCCTCTCAGTAAGGTTGCAAATGAGATGCTTGTTCTCGGCGGTGCAAATGCCATTGCGATTAAACTTAACAATACAGACGGTGCGACCGAAGGCGTATATCTTGACGGTAGCCTTATGTATGCTGTAGATACTGTTGAAGCAGATGGCACTATTACAAACGTATATCAGTCAGAAGAAAGAGAATTTTCAGTCGTTTCTACTTGGGACGATATGGATAATGTTGACGGTATCAGACCTGAATACGTAACCGTTCAGCTTTATGAAAACGGTACAGCTGTTGATATTCCTGTAATTCTTTCTCCCGATAACAGCTGGAGCTACACTTGGACGGGACTTACCGTAGGCGCAACCTACACCGTTGTGCAGTCTACTGCTGACGGCTATACAACTACCTATGATTATACAGTTGAAAATCTTGCTGTAATTCTAAATGTTCATAGACCTGAGACAGTCGATAAGACCGTTACCAAGATTTGGGATGACTCATCTAACCAGGATTCGCTCAGACCGGAAAAAATCAAGGTTCAGCTCTATGCAAACGGAATTCCTTATGACAATGCTGTTACCGTAACAGGTACAGGCGATACATGGAGCTATAAGTGGACAGATCTTCCCAAGTATGAATCAGGCAATGAAATTACATGGAGCGTACAGGAAGTTGAAGTACCTTACGGTTATACTGCTACTTACAGCTACGACAGATGGACTATCACGAACAGCCATACTGCAGGTGTTACATCCAGAACCGTAACAAAGGTTTGGGAGGATAACAACAGTGAAGCTCGCCCGACAGAAGTAACTGTTCAGCTTTATGCAAACGGTTCACCTGTTGAAGCTACTACAAATGCAATATTCCCCATCGGCGACAGCAGTTGGAGTTATGTTATCGGTACAGAAGAAGATATAGTCACCGGCGATTGGAGCAGCATAGATTATGACGACAGCGCTTGGTCAACAGGTACTGCTCCCTTCGGAGATGCTGCAATTGGAGATTGTGCTGCAAATACCTATTGGGGTGACTCTGATATCGACATCAGTACTATCGACGACAACAACTATATTTGGCTTAGACATTCATTTGAGATTGCTGACGAAGAAGAGCTTGCAGAGCTTATTGCCTCCAACCTTTTCTTTAGAACCTTCTACGATGAAGATCCGTTATTCTATATCAACGGCACTCAGGTGTTTACTGCTGAGACAGGTTATCTGACCGAATATGCAGACTGTTATTTCTCTGAATATGATACCAATCTCCTTCAGGTCGGTACTAATGTTATTGCAGTAAAATGCCAGAACTTTGCAGGTAACAGATTATTCGATCTCGGTCTTTACTATACCGAAACCGATTTTGAAATAACTCTTAATGCAGAAAACAATTGGACATATACTTGGGATCAGCTTCCCATTCGCGAAAACGGTATTGCAATTAAGTATGCTGTATATGAAAATTCAGTTCCTGAGGGTTACAGTGTATCTTACAGCACCGCTTCCAACGACACGACCAAGCTTTATGTTACCAATACCTTGACTAAGGATGTTACCGTAACAAAGACTTGGATTGATGACGACAATGCAGCCGGTATTCGTCCTGACAGCATTAAGGTTCAGCTTTATGCAAACGGTGAGTTCTACGGTGAAAGTGTGACTGTCACCGATGACGGTAGCGGAAATTGGTCATACACATGGACTGATGTTCCTTACTATGCTGATGGTGCAGAAGTCGTATTCAGTGTAGAAGAAGTCGTTCCCACTGGCTATACACCCTACTATACAAGCACGAACGACGGAAATCTTATTATTCAGAACTATGCAAGTGAAGGCCTTAATGACTTTACCGTTAAAAAGACTTGGGACGATATTGATAATGTTAACGGATTGCGTCCCGAATCCATTACTGTGCAGCTCTATCAGGGCTACGAAGATAATTACTCTGCATACGGACGTCCCGTAAAGCTTAGTGCAGCTTCAGGCTGGACATATACTTGGACAGGACTCCTTGACCAGATTGTTGTAGACGGTACTACCTACGATGTTTCTTACTATGCAATAGAGCTTAATGAAACAGACGGATATACTGTAGACTACTCTCATAATGCTACTTCTACCGAGATTGTAAATACCCTTCACACTCAAAACATTGTCATAGAAAAGAAGGACGGCTTTGATCCCGAGGTATTCCTCCCCGGTGCGACCTTCGTTCTTGAGCTTCTTTCCGATGACAAGACTGTTGTTGATAACAATTTCGTAGCAAAGGTCGGTGTGACCAACGAAAACGGTCTTCTCGTATTCGAGAACCTTCCCGTTGGCTTCTACAGAGTAACCGAGACCAAGGCTCCCGAGGGCTATAATCTCGTTGATCCCTTTGTTATTGAGGTAGCATTGAAGGAGCAGAACGTTGCAGTAAATAAAACTGCAGTAGCAACGAGCACTGCTGATGATAGTCATACCGCTGAAGATATGCTCGACGGCGACACGGCTACATCATGGCAGGGTACTTCAAAGACCGACAGCTTCTATGTTGACTTAGGTGTTAACAGAGCTATCAACAGAATATTTATTGATTGGAATAATGCATCAAATAACTGGGTACTTGAATATCTTTCTGACGGACAGGATCCTGAAGATGCTAATGCAGTATGGACAGAAATAGGCACATACACATATGAAAACGACGTAGTTGAAACTGATAGTACGTGGGATACAGGTACTTCCAATATTGAGCTTGCTTCTACTGTCGTTGGAAGATACATCCGTATGAGAAGTCTTGGCTCATATAAGGACTACATCCGTGTAAATGAATTTGAAGTTTACCTCGATACCAATTATGAATACGCAAAGGATGGCTTCACCTATACCAGCTCTGTTATTACAGAAGCTGACCAAGAGGGTGACCTTTATCAGTATTCTTACATCGACCAGGCTTCCAACGTTGGTGACTCACTCGACCACAGAGATGACGAAAACTACGACGATGGTATGTGGTACGGTATTAAGGAAGAAGACTACACCTATCTTGATATTGATCCCAACACAGAAGGCAATCAGAGACCTGACGAATGGATCGCAGTTGACCTTCTTGAAAATACCGATATTAATAAGCTCGTTATCCACTGGGAAAACTGCTCGGTTGATTTCCGTATCATCTATCTTGCTGACGGTTGTGAGCAGGGTGATTGGCTGGATATCAGCAAATATTCCACTTATACTTCGTCGTCAAGAACAGCCTACCTTGATGATGACGGAAACGAAGTGGATTTGGTAACGCACACGGCAGATAACTACAGCTATACTCTTGATGACGTTTACATTAACAATACACTTTGGTATATCGGACAGACGGTCATTTATCTTGATGAAACAATTAATGCTCGCTATATCGGTATTATTTCCTCTGAGCGTGCTCTTGAAGAGGGTAATGCCTATTTGGACAGCTACTATGCAATCCGTGAGATTGATATGCTCAATACCAACGGAGAAGATCCCACCTTTGACTATGCACTTTCCAAGTCGGCATTTGCATATAATGTTCGTCAGAGACAGGAGCATCTCGGTACTGCAGCAATTGATACGGAGTCGACAAACTACCTTGAAACTGCTTGGATTTCCGACGTTGATGTTGAAGAACAGCTGAGAGGTGATAATACCGAAGGCGGTGAGGCAGTTGAAGGTGATAACGGAATTACCTATTGGAAGAGCTACCGTGTTGCAGACTATAAGGAATGGATAAATGTTAAGCTTGACGGAACGGTCGGTCTTAACCATATCGTTCTTGAATGGGTTGACGGCAGTGATGAGTTTGTTTGGGATAACGGAAATCCCTTGCCTTGGGATGAAAACAAAACTACCGTTACCTTGACATATCCTGAAGAATACTACATTCTCTATTCGGTTGACGGTTCTTATTGGACGGAATTCTATCATGTTACTGACGGTGACGGCGGAAGAGATGAATATACCTTCCCCGAAATTCAGGCAAAGTATGTACGTGTTTACATTCCTGACGGCAGCCGTGCAGCAGGTAACGGAACTGCATATGCACTCTATTCGTTAGAGCTTTATGCAACGGGTGACCAGTATGTTGAGGTCCATAATGATCCTCAATCTGTCAATTCCGAGGTAGTTATCGACTACGGCTTACCTGTAGAAATTGATGTTATTGCAGATCAGATTGATTCTCTTCAGGAGGGTGCTTCCATTGTAGGTATTGATGTGTATGACAGCAGTATTACTTACAATACTGAAGTATACGCTACCGCAATTACGAAAACTTCTGTAACAGGCAAGTACGGTAATCTTGTGCTCAAGAACGGTAAGCTTGTTTATACGCCTACTACTATGTGCTTTGAGGACCCCGATGTATTTACTTACTGCATAAAGACTTCTACAAGTGAATACTTGTATTCGACTCTCACTGTAATGCCCGCAACAAATGTCTATTATGAAGAAGATTTTGTAACCGTATCTTATGAGAACGGTGCTACAATTGTTAACGGTAGTGCTTCTACCGCAGATGTAGACCTTGCAAGCGGTAAGCCCGGCTACAGTAATTCCACCAGCAATTCCTTACTCATAACTGACGGAAATTTGACAACTACTGTTGGATCAAGTAATGCTAACGGAGCAACTGAGTTCTTTGCTGTTGACTTAGGTCAAAATACCACTGTGGATAAGATAATTATCGAGTGGGAAAACTGTGCAGAGGAATTCTATATCGCATATCTTGGCGATGGAGGAAATCCCACTGATGCAAGTGCTTACAAAATACTTAATAAGAATTACACTATGAATAATGATATTGTTGTTTCTGATGCTGAAAATGCACAGTATTGGGGAATGGGTACTTCTACAATTACGCTTGATAACCCGATAAATGCAAGATATATAGGTGTTTATGCTGCAAAAAGACACAATACAGAATTCCTTAAGGTTAGGGAAATTGAGCTTTACGATACCACAAGTGGTATTAACGGTATTTGGCAATATGTTGCGGACGGTACTTCAGGACATGAAACAGTGCAGGATACCGACCGTCCCGGTACAGGCAACAAAGATGATGCGAACAATGCTTACGGCTTTGATACAGCATATGATGTATCTTCGCAGTTCGGTTTAGGTAAGGCAAGAAAGGTAACTGTCAATGCAGATAATAATCCCTATCTAAATGATGGCGCATCATGGCCGACGGTGACCTTCACCTTTACAGGTACAGGATTTGACCTTGTTTCCATGACGAGTAATATGACAGGTACAATTTGGGTAGATGTCTACAAAGGAACAGACGCTACCGGCAGTATGTATAAGTCATGGCTTGTTGATACCTACTATGGTTACAGCTATAACGAAACCACAGGGGAATGGGAAGTAAATCCCGATGCGGATTCTGCTCTTTATCAGATTCCTGTAATCAACGGTAAGGATTTTGCATATGGAACTTACACAGTGGTTGTAACTGCTGCATATTCCAAGGGCTTTGACCATACCGATGGCGACGGATATCAGTATGACATCTACTTCGACGGCGTAAGAGTCTATAATCCCGCCGGTTCAACTGACCTTCAGTTGGGCGAAGCAATTGTTAATGCATATATCGCAGATAACGAATACAGCCCCAACTACTCAGAGGTCAGAACCGACCTTGTTGATTTGGGTGACCTTACTGCAAACGGCCAGGCAACGGGTATAACCTTCGTCGATGGCAGAAGTGAGCTTAACACCACCGATACTTCCGAGCTTGCAGCAACAATGGATGCTTTCAAGACCTGCGGACCCAATAACGAGATTTATCTCTCCTACGGTCAGGGCGTTGCTTTCTATATCTATTCTGCATATGAGCCCACAGGCGTTCAGATCGGATTAAAGAGCATTACACAGTCTCCTGTTGAAGCAACAATCAAATTTGGTTGGTTCCATGTTAGCAATACGACCATTTCCTCCTCGACCACAAGGTATTACACGGCTTCCGATTACATGGGATTTGACGGATTGTATCATGCTGTTGACTTTAAATATGATGAAGCAACCGGTATGTATAAATCCACCAGCGCGATCATCATTTCTAATACCTTAGATAATGACGGTATTCTTTCAGTTACAAATATCAAACTGACTTATCCCGACACAGCAGGTGTAGCTCTTGCAGAGGTTGAAGCACTCGGTACTTACTCACTTGCGGGTCATACCGAAAGCTATGCGAATGTTTCTGCATATCTTGTTTCTACCTTAGACCTTGCGGCAGAGAGTTATGATGTAGTACGTGAGCAGTATATCGAAAATAAGGTTGAATTTACTCCCGAATACATTTCTGCTCAGTGGAGCAAGAATTGCGTCTCTCCCGGAGAAACAGTAACTCTTACGGTTACAACCTCTACCGATGTAAATACACTTACGGTAAACGGAGTTGAAGCTGCAGCGGTTTACTACGGAGCTGACGGAAATGTAAAACAGTCCGCTGACGGCGCGAAAAAGGCTGTTTGGACAGTTGATGTAACGGCAGAAGCTGCCGGAGATTGCGAAGCAGTAATTGAGGCTATTGCAAGTGACAGAAAAATTTATCAGACAACGGCTACCATTGTTGCGGTTGAATATTGATAGGAGGACAGAAGAATGAAGAAAACTTACAGCACACCCGGAATCAAATTTGAAAGTTTTGAACTTGCGGCAAACATAACTGCCGGTTGTGAAATGCTTCTTGTCAATTCAACGGAGGGAGTTTGCCCTGTATCCGTAACTGAATGGGGCGGCATGACATATATTACTCAAGCGGCTGTCTGTGACAGAACACCTCCCGGAGGCGAAGACTCTATTTGTTATCACGTTCCTACCGCTGACAATAATGTTTTTAGTTCATAATACTTAAAAATCAACCGACGGTGATATTACTTACCGTCGGTTAATTTTTAAATAGGTATTGACTTCATATGATTAATACTGTATAATAAAATAGCGAAATTTAATTTTGAAAGGAATGTCAGCAATGAAGGTATATGAGGCGCCTGATTTTGACGAAATAATGTTTGATGTTGAGCAATTGCTCACAGCTTCAGTGATAATTACAGATAAAGATCCCGATGAGGATCCTGATCATCCTTGGAGCCCGATATTCTAAGCAAAAAAAAGCAACCGAAAGGTTGCTTTTTTGGGGTTTCAGATTTTTTAACTATTCGTAAATATTGAAAAAAAATCTTTCCATATTAAAGTATTTATGCTATAATATACAAGCATATGAAAAATTTTCAAAAAATACAATTTGAAAGGAAGTAAACGCAAATGGCACATAAGTTTGTATACCTTTTCTCCGAAGGCGACGCTACCATGCGTGAGCTCCTCGGCGGTAAAGGTGCCAACCTGGCCGAGATGACCAAGATTGGTCTTCCTGTACCTCAGGGCTTTACAGTAACCACCGAAGCTTG
>CAYRPK010000030.1:0-10463 GCA_964426175.1 uncultured Eubacteriales bacterium
TAGTTTTCTCAGTTTATAACACTAATTAGTGCTTCCGCCCAGTACTTTCTGTCATTAAATCCAATGGGATGTTTACCACCTGCACAAAAAAACCACATATATATATATTAGAGCATTTTCCGAATCTTAAGGTTGATGTGCATAACCCCGATATCGTGGTGCATATTGAGATTCGCGAAGACAGCGCCTTTATCCATTCGGGAATAAAGCAAGGCGCAGGAGGTATGCCATCGGGCAGCAACGGCAAGGCTATGATTTTGATTTCAGGGGGAATAGATTCTCCCGTTGCCGCATGGATGATGAATAAGCGTGGAGTTGAACTTAATGCTGTGCATTTTTTAAGTCCTCCCTATACGAGCGAGCGAGCACTTCAAAAGGTTGAAACTCTTTGCCAAAAGGTTGCCGCATGGGGCGGTAAAATGAGGCTTTACGAGGTTCAGTTTACTGAAATTCAGGAAAGACTGCGTGATGAATGCAGAGAAGAGCTTTTTACCATTCTTATGCGTCGCCTTATGATGCAGATTGCCGAAAGAATTGCGAAGGAGCATGGCTGTAAGGCGCTTGTTACAGGCGAAAGTATAGGTCAGGTTGCAAGTCAGACCATGGCGGCTATTGTAGCAACGGATAATGCGGTAAATATGCCCGTGTTTAGACCGCTTATCGGAATGGATAAGGAAGAAATTATACGTATTGCAAGAAAGATAGATACTTTTGAAACTTCAATTCTACCCTTTGAAGATTGCTGTACGGTATTTACTCCAAAACATCCAAAAACCAGACCCACCTTATCTGAGGTTATAGAAGAAGAAAATAAGGTGGATTGGAGTGAACTTTTAGAAAAAGCGATTGAATCAGTTACGATTAAGGACTTCACTTTTTAATTTTTAAGAAAGGTGGTTTTTTAGATGATAGCCGAGATTTTATCTGTCGGAACAGAACTTTTATTAGGTCAAATTGTCAATACAGATGCTCAGTTTTTAAGCAGGCGTCTTTCGTCAATCGGCGTATCGGTATATCATACGCAGGTAGTGGGCGATAATCTTACAAGATTAGAAGAAGCCTTACGCCTTGCTATGTCAAGAAGCGATATGGTCATTATGACCGGCGGCTTAGGGCCTACCGATGACGATATTACAAAGCGCGCAGTGTCAAGAGTAGCAGATGTTCCACTTACAATGTGCGATGAGGCTGAAAAGCGAATTCGCGATTATATGGCAAGGACTAACCGCGAGGTTAATGAAGCAAATCTCCGTCAAGCGATGCTGCCTAAAGGCTGTAAGGTGCTTTTAAATGATTTCGGCACTGCACCTGGCTGCGTTGTTAACTGTGAAAACAAGCTTATAATTTTACTTCCGGGTCCACCCAGAGAGCTTGAACCTATGTTTATAAACCAAGTGGAACCTATACTTGCATCGCAGAGCAAAAATGTTATAGCATCAAAATATCTCCGTATATTCGGTATGAGTGAGGCAGCGGTTCAGGAAAAGCTTGCAGACCTTTTTGCAGGCTCATCGCCTACTGTTTCGCCGTATGCAAAATCCGGTGAGGTAGAACTCAGAATTACTGCGTGTGCCGAAACTGCCGAACGTGCGAATGCAATATGTGAGCCTGTAGCAGAAGAAATTACAGCGCGTCTCGGACACAAAGTATATACCGACAAATATGACAGTCTGCAGGAAACAGTAGTAAGGATGCTTAAAGAAAACGGACAGTCGGTTGCAACTGCGGAATCCTGTACCGGCGGTCTTTTGAGTAAGCGCATTACTGAAATTCCTGGAGCATCGGATATTTTTTCCTTAGGATTTTGCACATATTCTGCAGAGGAAAAGACAAAGAGGTTGGGCGTTAAAGCCGAAACCATCCAGAAGTACGGAGTTGTAAGTCATCAGGTTGCATCGGAAATGGCAGAGGGAGTGCGCCGTGTTTCGGGAGCCTCGGTAGGCATTGGTATAACAGGTGTGGCAGGTCCTGATACTGACGAAAAAGGAACACCCGTAGGTACGGTATTTATTGCACTGTCAGATTCTATTTCTGTTTATTGCAGAGAAGTGCATATCGGTCGCGGGAAGAATGAACGTGAACTCGTAAGAACAGTTGCGTCATCTCATGCCCTTGATATGTTGCGTCTTTTTGCTGAAGGAAAATACGAAGCTATCGGAACAGCGTTTTCCATACCTGAGGTAGGAGCAGTGGGTACAGCTGAAAATTCAGAGGACAGTCAAGCTAAAAATAAACTCACGCTTTGGCAAAGATTTATACATTTTTTTACGGATTTCCCATCAGACCCCGTGGGAGAAAAAATCCGCAAGAGTATTATGTCGATATCTATAATAGCCTTAATAATTGCGTTGGGCTTTATAGGTGCATATTGCTACAACATGCTTGGAAGTGACCAATCTGTTCAGAAGGCTACAAAATTAGAGGAAAGAGCCAATGAGATGACGTCTGAAGAAGAAAAGGAGATTAGAGATGAGCTTATAGATATAATTGGCTTTGACGAAGCAAATTCCGTACAGAAGTGGACCTTGGAACTGCTTAAAGAAAACTCAGACCTTGTAGGAAAAGTCAGCATTGACGGACTGATGGACTATTATGTTACCCAGTGTGATAATAATGAGTATTATGTTAGACATGACTTCTTCGGTAACAGTAATACTTTGGGAAATCCTTTCTTAGATTACCGTTGCGACAGTAAGAATTTGTCTGCAAATAATATTATTTACGGTCATTCTACCAAGGGCGTAGATAAGATGTTTAACAAGCTTCAGGTTTATAAAAACAAAAATTCAGTCAGCGAATATCCAATAATCAATTACAATACGCTTTATGAAGAATATGAGTGGAAGGTTTTTGCGGTAATGATTACAAATACTGCTGCCGAAAGAGGTGAGGTATTTAATTATCTCCGAACTGATTTTTCAAGTCAGTCAGAGTATGAGGCGTTTATTGCCGAATGTAGAGCAAGGTCGATTTGGGATATTGATGTTGATGTTACTGCGGCAGATAAAATTCTGACACTTTCAACCTGTACTTTTGAAATTGACGATGCCCGACTTGTTGTTATGGCAAGACAGGTTCGTGACGGAGAGGATACAACTTCCACACCCTCTGTTACAAAGAATGAAGATTGTATCTATTATAGGGAATGGGCTGAGAAATACGGCGGAAACTATATTGACCCGACGAACGTGGTTTCCAACACATCTTCCAATAATGTTACGAGCAACAGCGGTACTACAAGCGAGGTTCAAGGCAGTATTGAAATCACTGAAGATACCTTTGCTGCTATTGATACTTCCGTATACTGTAAGAAAAACGGCAGTATTAAATTTACAATGCCCTATATCAACAGTTACGGAACAAATGTAACCATTGCAAAGGGCTCAAATCCCGAAAACGGAAGCTATTCCATAGTTTCTTCATCACTTTCCGTAACCTATAAACCTGACAGCGGATTTACGGGCGTGGATACCTTTAAAATAAAGATTGTTGAAGAAAATCTTCAGCATACTGCCGAAGCCACGGTAACAGTCTATGTAGGAACCGAAAAAGACTCAGGTGTAACTTTAACCTCGAATTCTACTGAAATTCAGTGTAATGCAGGTGAGACTGTTGAAATTCCTATTCCCGCAACGGTGCATGGCTACAGTAAGCTTTATTATGCTATTTTGGAATATGAAAGCCTTAATGCCGGTGAGGCTGAAATTGTAAACGGAGCTGTAAAATATACTCAGACAACATCTGAAAAACGACGTGATACCATTAAAGTTGTTGTTTGTGATAAAAACTTGGTGGGCGATATCTATACTATAACAGTCAATAAGAGCTCGCGCGAGCCCTCATCACAAGAAACGGCAGCCACTCCTTCTCAATCTACAACTTCTCAGACCGCTCAAAGTACAGTATCAAGATCTACTTCATCACAGGTAGCTGTTTCATCACAAGTATCTGCTTCATCACAAGCATCTGCTTCATCACAAGCATCTGCTTCGTCACAAGCATCTGCTTCGTCACAGACACCTGCTTCGTCACAGACACCTGCTTCGTCACAGACACCTGCTTCGTCGCAAGAATCAGTGCCAGCCTCCACAGCTTCGGCAATTTCAAGTGCGGCACCGTCTGAAACAGTAAGCGGTGAGATACTTCAACAGCCGGAAGCAGAGCAGAGTCAACCTGTAACAGCAGAGCCTACAGCATAAATAAAACTAAACTATTACAGAAAGGGGAGATGATAAAGGTGAAAAAGAAAATGGAGTTCATCGACGAACAGAGAAACGATGATAAGCTTTATATCGGAGAAGACAGTAAAAATGAAACCCACGTTAAGGTACCTCACAAATCATCCGGTATTGGAGTAAAAGTATTATCAGTTTTTCTTTGCGCAAGCCTGTTTATAACAATGTTTGCGGTGTTTAACAGTAATTACCTTGATATTTTCCGTTCGCTGTTTACTACAGAAGAACCAAGTACAATAGAAACTATTCAAAATGTAAGCAGCGAAGAGCAGTTTATCATCCCCGAGGATATAATTAAGCTTGAAATAGATATGGGTGAGCAGGATTTTTCTCAAGGTGACTTAAATATCCCGCTGAATGAGGTTTCTTTTGAGCACAGTACAGCATATCTTGATGCCGGAAATTCCACGCGCCTTAGATATTCAAAAGCGCCTATTGAAGCTGATGTTTCCGATTTAACGTGGGTGTCCTCCGATTCGTCGGTGCTTGCAGTATCAAATCTCGGTACTGTTACGGGAGTATCTCAGGGTGAAGCGGTGGTATCGTTATACAGTCTTAAATATGACGTGCGTGCCAGCTGTACAATTTATGTGCAGGAAGTTGAGACTGAAACCGAGGGTCAAACCGTTATTCCTGCCGACAGAGAGGATGAAACAGGATTTTTCACGCCGCCGGAAGAGGACGACGATGGCCAAATATCCAACAACATAAGTAATATTTCTTCGATTAATCCGTCATCTGAGATATCATCCCAAATAACACAAGTATCATCGGAGAATTCGTCATTTGCACCGTCTGTGACGGTTTCGCAAATACAGTCGCAGATTATATCTGAGATATCATCGGAGGTGTTGTCGTCTGTATCTTCCAATGTCTCCTCTGTAGCTTCTTTTGAAGCTTCGACTGTTACATCAAATTCGTCTGTTTCAAGCTTTACCTCAAGTCAAAGTACAAGCAGTGCTTCGACGTCTGATGCAAGTACCATTGCAAATAGGCTTATAAAGGTTAAGCAAAATGACGGAACTTATGTTGCCGTTACAGTGCTTGATTATCTGATGTATAATACAGCAGTTGAAATGGATGCGCGGTTCAGCGATGAAGCTGTCAAAGCGCAGATCGCAGCAATATATACATACTACATAATATACAATATGTCGAGTGGAGCTTCATATGCAACTATGGAGGGAAGCAGAACATTTAAATTTAATGAAGACGGCAGTGTGGATTTTTCAAAACCGAAGTATCATTGGCCTGAAAGGGACGGTAGCTTCGACAGATTAAGAAGGCTTTGTATGGAGGTTTTGGGACAAGCAGTTTTATATAACGGCAAGGGCGCATGTACGACTTTTTCTCATGTTAATCGCGGTGTAACTCAAGCGAGCTCGCCTTTTTGGGGTAGCGAAAAGATATCTTATTTAACGATTGTTGACAGTCCATGGGATAAAGAAGCAGATGCATGGAAAAGTGTGCGTACCATTGATAAGGATACTGTTTATCAAAAGCTTGTTGAGCTGTTCGGTGAAGAGAATTTGACGATTGCACCCGAATATTGGTTTTATGAAATTGCCCGTGATGTTCCCGATGAAGGTTATATTAATTATGTAACAATAGGTTCAAAAACGGTATCGGGTTATAAGATACGTTCTAAGTTCAGTTTTCGTTCAAACTGTTTCTTTGTTGAATATAATAAAGAAACAGAAACCTTTACCTTTACCGTTTACGGAAACGGCCACGGCATAGGACTCAGTCAAGAGGGCGCCGAGGGTATGGCAAAGGATGGCTATACTTGGGATGAGATACTTATGCACTATTTCCCCGGAACGAAAATTGCATATAAAGAGCCGACCTTCTATCAGGGGTAAATATAACCGTAATGTTTTAAATTGACTATAGCTTAAGAAAAGGAATGTTTTATGCGAATACTTGCTATTGAAAGCTCCTGCGACGAAACTGCTGCGGCGGTGGTTGAAGATGGACGAAGAATACTATCATCTGTTGTCGCAACTCAAATTGATATACATAAGCTTTACGGCGGTGTAGTACCTGAAATTGCATCAAGGCAGCATATAGAGGCGATTTCAACAGTAGTGGAAAATGCATTAACAGAGGCAAAATTAAAGCTTTCTCAAATTGATGCTATTGCAGTTACTGCGGCACCGGGACTTATAGGTGCACTTCTTGTGGGTGTGAATTTCGCGAAAGGGCTTGCCTTTTCATCAGGAGTACCGCTTGTTCCCGTTCACCACATAAGAGGTCATATCGCATCCAATTATCTTGCGTATCCTGATTTAGAGCCGCCATTTTTGGCACTTGTAGTTTCGGGCGGACACAGTAATATTATAAAGGTTGACGGATATACTGACTTTACTGTTTTAGGTAGGACTCGTGACGATGCAGCAGGAGAATGCTTTGATAAAGCGGCAAGAGTTATGGGATTTCCTTATCCCGGCGGAAAATATATTGACGAAGCCGCAAAAAAAGGTGATGCCAAGGCGTTTAATTTTCCCAAAACAAAGTTTGCCGACGCTCCTTACGATTTCAGCTTTTCGGGACTTAAAACTGCTGTTATAAATACCTGTCACGGATTTAAGCAAAAGGGTGAAGAGCTGCCTGTTAATGATATTGCCGCTTCACTGCAAAAAGCCATATGTGATGTTTTGACGGATAAGCTGATTCTTGCCGCTAGTGAAACAGGAATAAATAAAATAGTCCTTGCGGGTGGAGTTTCGGCAAATGACGGATTAAGAGAAAATGTAACTGCGGCATGCAAAAAGGACGGATATGAATTATATCTGCCGCCTAAAAACCTTTGCGGTGACAATGCTGTCATGATAGCTTCCCAGGGTTATTATGAACACATGGCAGGTGTTACTGCCGATATGAGCCTTAATGCAAGTGCAACTGCCGCCATAGATAAGGGGATAGGATAAATGGTAATAATGTCTGTGGATTACGGTGCGGCAAGGACGGGACTTGCTGTTTGCGATAAGCTTGAGATGTTGGCATCTCCTGTTGCTACGATAAATGAATATAACAGGGAAAAGCTGGTCACTAAAATATGTGATGAAGCTAAAAGATTAAAGGCTGAGCTTATCGTAGTGGGACTTCCTAAAAATATGGATGGAAGTGAAGGCGGCAGTGCGGAGAACTGCCGCTTGTTAGCAGATGAAATTGCAAATCAAAGCAATATCAAAACCTGTCTTTGGGACGAACGCTGTACTACTGTTGTTGCGGCAAATTTGCTTAATAACACCGATGTCAGAGGAAAAAAACGCAAGCAGGTTATAGACAGTGTTGCGGCAACACTCATACTTGAAAGCTATTTGGCATATAGAAAAAACAACACATAAAGGGGCCGGATTAAGTGGAAATGTTAATTGAAAACATAGGCTTTTTAAAGGCGATTTTTGATAAATTTGGCAATTTCAAGTCCGTTATAATAGCAGCCATTGATATCGTAATCGTCTTAATTCTTGTCAAGGTATTAAGCATTGTTGCAGAAAAAATAATTAATAATGCTTTTAAGCGTTACTCGGAAAAGTACGGAAATAAAAGAAAAAGCTTGACGGTAAATAAAATCGCTATCTATGTTGTTAAATTTATAATATATTTCTTTGCCGTTGTTGCGATACTTGAAATTTTGGGCTTAGGCTCGACCGTGACTTCGCTTCTTGCAACGGCAGGTATTGGCGGTGTTGCCATAGGCTTTGGCGCACAAAGTCTTGTTAAAGATGTTATAACAGGTGCATTTATACTTATGGAAGACCAAATTGCCATTGGCGATTATGTTATGATTTCGGGCGTCACCGGTACGATTGAGGATATTACATTACGAACCACCAAGCTTCGTGATTTTAACGGAGAACAGCATATTGTTCCAAACGGACAGATTACTGTTGTCACGAATTATTCCCGAGGTACGACGCGTGCGGTCGTTGATATGCCGTTGCCTTATGAAGAAGATGTAAAGCGAGTATCGGATATGCTCAAAGAAGCTATGAGTCAAATTAAAGACAGCCCTTGCTTTACCGAAGAACCTGTTGTTTTCGGTATAGTTGAATTTGCCGATTCAGCTGTCATGATAAGAATTATCGGTAATTGCCATTCTATGCAGCACGGCAATGGTGCAAGAATTATCAGAGAAGCTGCATATGAGGCATATCTTAAAAATGGAATTGAAGTTCCCTATAATAAAATTGAAATTATTAAGAATGAGGGAGAAAAAGAATGAAAAAATGCATAAAAGCACTGCTTGCTGTACTGCTTGCAGGCTGTATGATATTTGTAGCGTCCTGTTCAGGTGCTGATATTAAGTATTACGAAACAAACACCGATCAGCTTGCAATGCCCACAGAGGGAGAAGAAATTGCGATAATAACCACAGACAAAGGTGTGCTGTATATGCGCCTTTTCCCCGAGGATGCACCTAAAGCAGTGGAAAATTTCAAGCTGCTATCACAAAGCGGATACTATGACGGACTTCTTTTTCATAGAGTTATAGCTAATTATCTTGTTCAAACAGGAGACCCTAACGGTGACGGAACAGGCGGAAACGACGCTTGGGGCGGTAATTTTGCCATGGAGATTTCAAATGCGCTTTATCATTATAAGGGTGCAGTAGGTATGGCAAGAAGTCTGGAATATGATTCTCAAGGCTCACAGTTTTATATAATTGCTCGCGGTTATGCATCTGTCGGTACTATAAAAAACCTTAAAGAAGAAGGAAAAACTGAGGTTGCAGAGAGATACGAAACCTATGGAGGAGCTCCTGAATTTGACGGTGAATATTCTGTTTTCGGGCAAATTTTTGCAGGCTACAGCGTATTAAAGGATTTAAGCTATGCCGAGACCGATGATAACGATAAGCCTGTTACCGATGAAACAATTATCAGCATTGAATTTAAAGATTATCATGAAGGCTTGGTTCCGACTGAAGCCTTTGACAGATAGGGGAAACTATGGATATATTAGAATTATTAAATAAGCTTTCCTTAGAAAAAAATAATTCCGCAGGAAAGATTGAATATATAGTCGCAGGGTTAGGAAATCCAGGAAACAAATATGACGGAACGCGGCACAATGCCGGTTTTGTTGCCGCTGATGCAGTGGCAAAGAAATACGGCGGCAGGTTTTCTCTTAAAAGTGCTCACAGAAGTGAGGAAGCCGAAGTTACCGTTTGTGGCAAAAGGGTACTTCTGCTAAAGCCACAGACGCTTATGAATAACAGCGGTGAGGGAATAAGCCTTGCGGCAAATTTCTATAAAATTCCTGCAGAAAAAATTATCGTAATGTATGATGATATAGCTTTAGAGCCGGGAATTTTGCGTTTTCGCGAAAAGGGAAGCGCCGGAGGTCATAACGGAATGAAAAGCATAATAAAATGCTTAGGAACGGATGAATTTCCGCGTATACGTATAGGAGTGGGTGCAAAGCCTTCTAAGGATTATGATTTGGCAGACCACGTATTGGGAAAAATGTCAAAAGAGGATTCGGAAAAGGTGACAGAAGCCGTGAAGCGCGCAGTTGAAGCGTTGCCCACGGTGCTTGATGGAGATATATCAACGGCTCAGTCGAAATATTGCAGATAGAAAGGTGCGACATGAAAAGTCTTGATGCAATTTTAAAGAAAAGTGAAAGCTTTAAAAATGTAACTGACAGTATCGAAAAGGGGGGGTACCCTGTTTTACTGTCGGAGCTTTGTGCTGCCCAAAAAGCGCAGATTACGGCATATCTTGCACAGAAAATCAGAAAATGCTGTATCGTACTTACTCCCGATGAAGCATCTGCTGCAAAGGCTGTAGAGGATATTTCGTACTTCACTCAAAGTGTTGCACTCTTACCTTATAAGGATATAAGCTTCTACAATGCGGAATCGGCTTCAAGAGATATTCAAACTCAACGCTTGCAGGTTTTGGGTATGATGGCGGAAAATAAATTGCAAATTGCAGTAATGACGCCTGATACTGCTATGCAGATGGTTATGCCGAGAGAGGTTTATGATAAATCCTCATTTGAAATTAAAGTGGGTGACAGATGGAATATCAATGACCTTATGCGCAAAATGACTGAGGCAGGTTATGTCCGCATGGATAAAGTGGAAGCGGCAGGTCAGTTTGCGCGGCGTGGCGCCATTACGGATATATTTGTTGCAAATGAAGAAAACCCTATTCGTATCGAGTTTTGGGATGATGAAGTAGATACTATTTCATATTTTGATATCGAAACTCA
>CAYRPK010000031.1:0-10078 GCA_964426175.1 uncultured Eubacteriales bacterium
TCGCGCAGAATGGCTAATGAATAACCGCTTTCGCCTTATCTTGCAGCCAATGACCATGCACCATGTGTTGCGAAAAGCGCTTAACGATATGGGTTTTTCGCCTTTGGGTGATATGTACTGTATGGAAGGAAAGCGTTTTTATACTGTAATGCCTTATATGTTTACAGACGAGAAGCTCTGCTCTGACAGCGCGTTTTTCTACTGCGGTACCGCCTTTGAGAGCACTTCGCCTTTAGCTCATGAATACATAAACAGGCAAAAGCAAAAATTAGCTTCTCAGCTCGACGGAATGAAAAATTCTCAGCATGATACATCTGCGGATATTATTCGCGTTTCCGAAATTTTGACAAGCATTGAAAAAGCCGAAAGGAATGTAAAAGTATGGCAACCGTAAATGACGCTCTTAATTTATTATGCGATTTCGCACCGCTTTCTTTGGCAGAGAGCTGGGATAATGTAGGACTTCTCTGTGGTAACGGGGAATGTGACATAACTTCAATATGTGTTGCCCTCGATATTACCGATAATGTAATAGATGAAGCCTTGGCAAAAGGCTCAAATTTGATTGTAACACACCATCCTGTGTTATTCCCTCCCGTACACACAGTAACCGCGCAAAATCCCACGACTTCACTCGCATACAAGCTTATTAAAAGCGATATTTCGGTAATTTCCATGCACACAAACCTTGATGCCTGCGAAGGTGGAGTTGCCGATACTTTGGCAAAGCACTTGGGTTTGACAGAGACTAAGTCCTGCGGAAAATTTATGCGAATCGGTAAAACTTCACATTCTGTTTCCCTCGAAAATTTTGCCGACTATGTTGCAAGGAAGTTAAATATCCCACACATTTCTTTTGTAGACAGTCGAAAATCTGTTTCAAAAGTAGCCGTTGCGCCTGGTGCTTTTGACATCGAATTTCTGCTTGATGCAATAAAAGAAAATGTCGATACAATCGTTACAGGTGAAGCCAAGTATTCACTTTGTATTTACGCGCAAGTCTCGGGAATAAACCTTGTTATTGCAGGTCATCACTCAACAGAGGCGGTAGTTTTAAATGAGCTGTGCTCTGTACTTTCACCCATTGCCCAGGATGTTTTTGTGTGCAAATCCGACTGTAACGTAATCAAAACCCTCTAAAGGAGTGACTCCCTATGGCACTTGACGGAATGCTTCTTCATCTTGTTGCAGATGAAATTAAAGAGGCAGTTCTTGATTCCAAGGTAGATAAAATATATCAGCCCGAAAAGGATGCTCTAATTATTACATTTCGTGCACGCGGCGGCAATTACAAGCTTCTTATATCCGCCTCCTCTGCAAATGCGCGCATCCATTTCACATCAGCTTCACCGGAAAATCCACCTTCTCCCCCCATGTTCTGCATGCTCTTGCGAAAACATCTGGTAAGCGGCAGACTAACCGATATCCGTCAGAATGAGCTCGAACGGTGTATCTGCTTTTATTTTGAGTGCTACAATGATTTTGGCGATAAAGTCATTCGTACCCTTGTATGCGAAATTATGGGTAAATACTCAAATATTGTACTTGTTGATGAAAACGGTAAAATTACCGACTGTATCAAACGTATTGATTTTGCCGACTCCTCCGTAAGGCAGCTTTTGCCCGGACTTAAATATACACAACCGCCTCAGCAAAACAAGCTTAATCCCTTATCTTCATCTGCAGATGAGCTGTTTAACAAAACTGTAGAAAATGCAGAGCTTCATGCCGATAAAGCGGTCTTAAATACCATCCAAGGATATTCACCCATAGTTTGTCGCGAGATAGTATGTCGTGCAACCCTCGGTCAGACTGACACGCCGATAAATGAATTTACTCAAAGTCAGCTGGATAGATTACGGTATTTTTTAACCCATATTGCCGACTCCCCTATCCCCGTACTTGTAGCAGATCCCAAAGATAACCGTCCTTTTGATTTCTCATTTATCGATATAACTCAGTACGGCAGTAAATATGTTACTAAAAAATGCAGCAGCTTCAGTGAACTTTTGGAAATCGCCTTTGCAGAGCGTGCAAGCGCTGACTTAAGACGGAGAAAACAGCAGGATATTCTTAAGATACTTTCCTCTACCGCTGATAGAATCAATAGGCGTCTTTGTGCTCAAAAAAATGAGCTTGCAGATTGTCAAAAGCGCGAGTTATATAAAAAACGCGGCGACTTAATCAGTGCCAATATATACCGCCTTCAAAAAGGTGAAACCACCCTTGAAGCCGACGATTGGGAAACCGGAGAAAAGGTGCAAATTCCTCTTGATAATACGCTGTCCCCTTCACAAAATGCACAGTATTGGTACAAAAAATACAGAAAAGCCTGTACTGCGGAAAGTATGCTTACAAGGCAAATTTCTGAAGGAGAACAGGAGCTCATATATATTGATTCGGTTTTTGATGAGCTTACCCGTGCCGATTCCTCCTCTGCACTTTCCGAAATCAAGGCAGAGTTAACGGCAATAGGATATATTCGTATGCTTTCAGCCGAAAAGAGAAAAAAATTACCCATGAGCGCGCCCGATACTTTTATTTCCTCAGATGAAATCAAAATAATGTGCGGTAAAAACAATACTCAAAACGATGAGCTTACTCTCCGTACCGCACACGGCGGATATATTTGGCTTCACACAAAAAATATTCCCGGTTGCCATACCGTTATATTTGAAAATGCAGATAATATCCCTGAACGCACGCTTGTTGAAGCAGCAATTCTCGCCGCAACATTCAGTAAAGCTGCAGAGTCTTCCAATGTTCCCGTTGATTATACTCTTGCTAAATATGTAAAAAAGCCGTCAGGTGCAAAACCGGGAATGGTGATTTATACAAATCAGAAAACTCTTTATGTTTCTCCCGATAAAGCGCTCGCCGAAAAATTAAAAAAGGAATGAAATAGCCGTGAAGTATGAATATATTGCATGGGATTTTAACGGTACAGTTCTTGATGATGTATACGCTGCGCTTGCTTCAGTAAACGATATTTTGGCAAGAAGGAACCGCCCTCCTATAACAATCAATGAATATTATTCTTACATTGAGAGTCCGATAATAGGCTTTTACCGCCATTTATTTGATTTGAATGAAATTCCCTTTGAAGCACTGGCAGATGAATTTCAGGCAGGTTACCTTCTTCATGAAGATAAATGTCATCTTATGTCAGGCGTAATTGAGGTAATTAATCGCTTTAATACTTTAGGTGCACAGCAATTTATTCTATCTGCCTCTAAGCGTGAGCAAATTTTAAAGCAATTGAAAAAAATCGGCTTGCTTGAATTTTTCGGCGAGGAAAACGTGTTAGGGCGTACAGACCACTATGCCGTGGGTAAGACCGACCTTGCTCAAGAATATTTTTATTCACACTGCATTTCACCCCAAAAAGTTCTTATAATCGGCGATACCTTGGGTGATTATGAGGTAGCGCAAGCTCTTGGCACTGACTGCATTTTACTTTCAAAAGGGCATCAGTCGAAAAACGACCTTGAGAGTACCGGTGCTCCTGTAATTGATGATTTAAATGAAATATTTCAGATAATTCGAAAAAGCATTGTGTAAAGTTAGTATTGCTTTACACAATGCTTTTTCTTTTTACATCAATTTTTCAAAGCCATCGCAAAGCTCTTTTGCCGTTTCCTCATTAACAGCCTCCGCATAAATTCTTATTCCGCCACCTCTGCGAAACGGTCTTGCATAAATAACACCTTCAGTTTCAGTTACAGTAACACCACCGCATACTCGGGTTCCGTTTTCCATCGATGAAAGCTTTTCCATAAATTTGCCCACACTTTGCTGCAAGGGAAAATCACGTCTGACGACGGTAAATTCGGGAACACTGTCATTGAGCTTATCAAGAGTAATCCTATTTCTCGACATATAGGACACAATTCTTAATATTGCAGCAATTCCATCGCGAAGTTGAGGCTGACACAAAGCTAAATTTCTCACACCCTCATCCTCTGTGGAGTCAGTATATCTGTATACTCGCTTTTTATATCTTGCCGCAAGCTTTTCTGTCATATTGGGAGCGTCAAATAAAACCGCCACATCATAACCGCTCATCATTTCAATCGCGGCAAGAATAACCTCCATGCGCTCAGCCGATACATTTTTTCCGCTTTCTGTATATCCGATAATCCTTTCGCCAGAATAAGTTATCTCAAACTGCGGATTATCTTTTACTATTTCGGCGCCCATTGTACTAAACAAAGTAACCGCGGTATTTCTGATATCTGCGCGCTTTGTATTTATACCGAATTTCATATCTTTAAGTTCGGCAGGAAATACAGACATCAACCAATTCCTGTATACTATACTCATCCCCTGCATACTAACAGGCTCTTTAAAAAGAGTTCCGTCACAGTGCGATAGCTCACCTGAATAAATAATTCGCTCTGTTTTTCTACGGATTTTCGTGCTCAGCGGTAAACCGTCTGCACCGTAAACAGAAAGAATAACCTCCGACTTATCACTGTGAACATAAATACCTGCATCCAATTTCAGATATGCTGTACTCCACGCAAGCAGTGCCTTCCAAGTATCTGATAAATCGAACACCTGCCCTCCTGCTGTTTGAACACCCGACACCAACGCCTTTTTATATGCAAGTGATGCAACCTTTCCGTCATCTGCAATTGCAATATTATTACCTGCTGCCGCTACAAGCGCACGCCCCACAGAAGTGCATAGCTCCGGTGTTACATCTACACCACATTCACCGCAAACACCATCATCACCGAATATTCCGAGTCGCATATCTCCCCATTTTACATTTTCAGTAAGCCTTATATCACTTCCGATATGCTTTTCAGGCCAAACTCTTACATTATTTGCAATTTCGGTTCCTTTTCCCACTGTTGTTCTGCTTCCTATAACTGCACCCTCAAAAAGTCTTGTTTCTTCTCCTATCGAGGCACCTGCGCACACAAGCGCTCCGCTTAATTCTGAATTTTTTCCTATATATGCACCACTTAAAACAACGCTGTTTTTTATCTGTGCGTTTTCTCCGATATTACATCCATCATCGAGTACGCTTCCTGAGCCGATAACTGCTCCGTCACCTACAGTTACATTTTTTCCGATAAAAACAGGCTCGTTTACCGTATAATTTCCGCGCGGTCTGTCTTGCTTTGGAATATTTACTCTGACCAAGCCGTTCAGCATATCTCTCTGACAAGACATATAGGTACCGATATCACCGATATCACACCAATAACCGCCTGTAACAAAGCCGAAAATGGGGTAGTTCTTCTTTAACATCAGAGGAAACAGATCCTGTGCAAAATCAAAAGCGGTGTTTTCGGGAATCAATCTGAATATTGCTGAATTCAAAACATATATACCCGTATTAGCCTTATCGCTGACCGCCTCAGACCAATCAGGTTTTTCTACGAAACCGCCTATTCTGCCGTCCTCTCCCATGACTGCAACACCGTATTCTCTGGGGTCGGACTCTTCGTGAAGTGCTATCGTAGCATATGCACGTTTTTTTCTGTGGACCTCAATAATACTGCTTAAATCCAAATCACAAAGCGAGTCACCGCTTATTACAATAAAATCTCCGTCACCAATCAGCTTTTCAGCATTCTTTACACTGCCTGCTGTTCCCAAAGGTTTATCTTCTTTAATAAAATTGAGTTTTATTCCATCATATGGATTTTCATCAAACCAAGCTGTGATTTTTTCCGGCAAATATTTTAATGTCAGAATAGCCTCGTCAATTCCGGCTCCTTTTAACAAATCAAGAATATACGTCAAAGTAGGACGTCCGCATAACCGCGTCATAGGTTTTGGAGTGTCACAGGTCAAGGGACGCAATCTGCTACCCTCGCCGCCGCACATGATTACTGCTTTCATGCTTATGTCAAATCCTTTCTTTACTGTGGGGTATAACCCAGCATCACATAAATTTCAATTATAACAGTATTATTCAATTTTCCTTTTTGAATATTCCTGCCTATATACAATTTTCGCCGATATAATCAGTAATTTCCTTAAAAATAGGACCTGCTGTTTTGGCACCTGAGCTTCCGTTCTCAACAAGCACCACTATGGTATATTTTGGCTGTTGAGCCGGATAAAAGCCGGCGAGCCAAGTCTGACATATGGTATTTCCGTCTTCACCTATAATTCCCGTTTGTGCAGTAGATGTTTTGCCTGCTGCCGTATACTTTTCAGGTGCATAATTTTTAACCGAACCGTCAGAAAACACTTTTTCCATATTGCATTTTAGAGCATTTGCTGTTTCTATACTAAAAATACGCTGTCCCTCTTCGACTTCTGTTTCTGTATATAAAGTTGACCCGTCGGCAGTTTCTCCCTTGACTAATCTCGGCACTACTCTTAATCCTCCCGTAGCTACACAGTTAACAGCAACAGCCACCTGTATCGGAGATGCAAGCAGCGTCCCCTGTCCTATGGAAAGATTAGCAAGCGCCGCCGGCGGTGAAAGTTCGCTTTCAGTAGGCAATATACCTGCTTTAGATATTATTCCTTCTGCTAAATATATTTCTTGACCGAAAGACATTTTTTCTGCCATTTCTAATATTGCCGTACTTCCCAAACGTTGACCTAATGCAATAAAATACGGATTACATGAATTTACAAGTGCCGTCTGAATATTCATAAGTCCGTGACCGCTGCTTTTATGACATCCGATTTCTTTACCGTGTATGTCTATACTGCCTTGACACTCATATACGAAATCATCTATTCCCGCTTCTATTGCCGCTGCACTGATACATATTTTAAATACCGAACCTACATTATAGCTCTGTAAAGCGCGGTTCAGCATGGGACTTTCCGAATTTGCAACTGCCTGTACCAAATTATTAACATCGTAAGTCGGACTTGAACAAATAGCCGCAATGTCGCCGTTTACATTCATCACCACCGCCGCTCCTGTCACACCGTCAAGTGCTTTTTGAGCTGCTTCTTGAATACCTGCGTCCAGAGTAGTAACAAGTCCCCCTACGCTGTTAACAGTAGTATCAACTATCTCTGTACTCTCCCCCTCAAGATTTCTTCCTACTGCATTTACAGTATATGTTACCGAAATTTCACCCGAATATTTATCCAAAATATCCTTATATCCTTTCAGTAAGCCCGTACCGTCATTTTCAGTAAAATAGCCGAGTATGTGTGTTGCACAATCCGTACTACCCGTTTTTACAGGAAAACTAATTACTCCATTCCCGTTATATTCTTTTGTCGCTGTAAAGGTAAAAGGCTTTCCACCGAGTACATTGTCTTCAATTTCAGAATAATTCTCAGCTATTTCTTTTAGCGTATCAATATATCCGCTAAAATCTGATGGTATTGCCGTAGCGGCGGCAAAAACCGTTTGGCAATTTGTCAAAGGCTGAAAATTTCTGTCATAAACCGTACCTATAGTATTCGCCACTGTTACCTTAAAAGTTCCTTGCTCCTTTGCAGCATTAATGTAATCACCATTTTGGCCTATAAAATATATTCTCACAGAAAGTAAGGTTAATGCCAATATTATTACGCAGAAAACGGCAGCACACCGTATAACCGCAGAATTAATACTTTTTTTCACAAAGAATACCCCCCAAACATTATTTTTGACAAATGTTTAGGGGGTATTCTTTTGGTATTATATTTAAATATCTGTATCGCGCGTCATCCTAAACGAAGCATTTCATCTATTGCCTTCCTCGCATTGACTGCGATATCCTCGGGAATATCTATGCTCTCTCCTCCATCGCCGCATATTGCCGCATATACATCAACCAGGGTAGTCATCTTCATATCGGGACACAACAGTTTTTTGGAAAGCTCATAGAATTTTTTATCGGGACACCTATACTGCAAAAGCTCGCGAATACTGTTTTCTGTGCCTATGATAAATTCCTTTTCCGAGGAATTAACAGCATAATCCATTATTTCCGATGTTGACCCGACAAAATCGGCAAGCTTAGATACCTCTGCTCGACATTCGGGGTGTACTAAAAGCTCAGCTTTCGGATGTAAAGCTTTTGCACTTGCCACCTCTTCCTTTGTAACTGCCGCATGATAGGGGCATCCGCCTTGCATAAAACGGAAGTTTTTTTGCGGTACTCTCTCGGCAACATACTGACCGAGATTGCAGTCGGGAAGGAAGATTATTTCATCCTCGGATATATTTTGCGCTATTTTTACCGCTGACGAAGATGTGACACAAATATCACATACAGCCTTAAGCGCCGCTGTTGTATTGATATATGCCACAACCGCCGCATTGGGATACTTTTGCTTCATCTCTGCAACCTCCTGAGGAGTGATCTGCTCTGCCATAGGACAGGAAGCAGTAGGTGATGCAAGTATAACATCCTTTTCCGGCGAAAGCAGTTTAGCAGTTTCTGCCATAAATCTTACACCGCACATAATGAGAGTCTTATTCTCTACCTTTTGTGCCGCTCGGCTTAACATAAAGGAGTCTCCCGTTATATCTGCAATATCAATAATGTCTGCTGTTTGATAGCTATGAGCCAAAATACAGACATCTTTCTCTTTTTTAAGCTTGATTATCTTATCCTGAAGTTCTCTTATCACTTAAAACATTCCTCTCGTTTTTATTCTATTATGCCTCCGCCGACGACAGTATCTCCTATATAAAATACCGCCGACTGTCCCTTTGCGGGAGCACGCTGAGGCTCTGCAAAGACTAATTGGCATCCGCCGTCTAAATTAGGTATTACCCTTGCCATAACCTCACGCTGGCTGTATCTTATTTTCACGCTAACGGTAATTTCTTTATCAATATAAGGATATTTCATCCATTTCAGGTGCGTAACCTTGATACTATCCTTAAACAAATCCTCACTAAGTCCTAATACTACGGTATTACTTTCAACATTTTTCTCAGTTACATACATAGGGCACGGCAATGCCAAGCCCAATCCCTTTCTCTGTCCTACGGTATAGTGAATTATACCTTTATGATGTCCAAGTACCGTCCCTTCGCGGTTAACAAAATTCCCTGATTGACATTTTACATTACACTTACTTTTTAAGAACTCAGCATAATCCCCGTCAGGAACAAAGCATATATCCTGACTGTCCCCTTTATCGGCAACCTCAAGACTGCTTTTTCTTGCAATTTCGCGGACCTCAGACTTTTCGAACTCACCCAAAGGGAAAATCAATCGGGATAAAACCTCCTGTCCTAAGCGATAAAGAACATAGCTTTGATCCTTCTCACTGCTCGCCGCCTTGGTAATGCAATATCTATTGGTCTCCTTATCCTTTAAAACGCGCGCATAATGCCCTGTAGCAATATACTTGCAGTTATATCTATCGGCAACAGAAAGCAAATATTTGAATTTTATAAACTCGTTGCAGACGATACAAGGGTTCGGTGTTCCGCCGCAAATATATGTATTTGCAAAATTCTCAATGACAGTTTCTCTGAATTCTTTTTCAAGGCAAATGCCGATATGCTGTATACCGAGGGCTTCAGCAACATTTTTTGCTTCAATTATAACTGCGTTATCGCCTAACATATCAAAGGTAACTCCAAGAACCTCAAAGCCTCGGTCAAGAAGTATCCGCGCAGCAGCAGAACTATCTACTCCACCGCTCATCGCAAGCATTACTCTGTCGATTTCCGACACCCTCTTTTTACATAACTTCTGTAATATTATAATCCACCTTTTCTTTTACGTCAACTAATTTTCATCCGGAAACATATTTTTAAGGCTGTTCATAGCCTTCTTTTCTATGCGCGAAACATAAGAACGGGAAATCCCTAACATTGCAGCTATCTCTCTTTGGGCATATTGCTTTCCTCCACCCAAGCCGTATCTTAATTCCAGAATCATTCTTTCTCTTGTTGGCAATCGTCTTAAATATTCAAGCATCTGCTCGGTTTTCATTCGGGTATCAATATTATCAATAACATTATCCTCACACGCAAGAATATCCGAAAGCGTCAACGCATTTCCTTCCTTATCCGTTTCAATAGGGTCATCCATATAAACATCGCCTTGGGTTTTTCTCATATTTCTGAAATACATAAGTATTTCATTTGCTATCCTCACCCAAATCGGTTTTAGTCTGTGAACGAAAATCCTCA
>CAYRPK010000032.1:0-9965 GCA_964426175.1 uncultured Eubacteriales bacterium
GTGTTATCAGGCAAATACTTCAAGCTCGTAAAGCTTGGGTGCAAACTTATGGTCGGCAATGGTGCCGCTCTTGATTACAACCTGTACGCCTTCGATAGTCTGTGCAGGATCAAGTGTAATAACGTCACAAACGATATCGCCCGTGTAGCTTTCACGAGGAACAACGATATCAGTCTGCTGTACCCATTCACCATCAACCTTGAACCAAACCTCAAAACCGCCATCTGCAAAGCTGGAGATGTATGCTGCAGTTTCCCAATAGATGTTAATAACACTTACATCGTAAGCCTGGTCAAATTCAAGACCTACATAATCGCCATCGTTAAATGCACTGGGCTGATAGCCTGTAGCCATATCACCGTCGTTGATGCAGGTTTCATCGTGAGGCTTGGTACCCTGATATACAGGTACATCGCAAGCGAAGGGAGTTGCCTTGTAAGCAACGTTTTCGCCTTCTTCAAATTCAACGATAAGTTCCATATCGCCGTCAACTGTTAACTGAGTCTTATATGCCATATAGCCGTCACACTCAGCAAATACATTGTAAGTGGTGGTCGCGGGGCTTAACATCATAACTACGTTGCCGCTTTCGGGAACAGTACGGTTGAAGGTTCTGCCCTGACCGTCAACAAAGGTTACTTCTGTTCCGGGAACAGCAGTAACATCAACTCTGTTAGCTGTGCCGCCGAATATCTGCTCGTAGAAGATAAGAGCCATTACAGAGTAGCCTGCAGGGAAGGGATGGATGCCGTCGTAGATCTCGTCCATACCGTATGTGAGACGGTTCATATCGACGATGGGAAGCTCTAAATCCCAAGCCATTTGAACGATCTCATCGTGAACGGTGCGGTTGATGGCATTATTAAATCCCTCCTCGTATGCGTAGGGAGCGGTGGAAATGACGATCTGAGAGCCCATATCCTGGAAGGGTTTGATAAGCCAATTGTAATAGTCTTCTGCAAAGTGGTTCTTGAGATTTCCGTCTGCCCAGTTGTTTGTACCCATCTGAACGATAGTTACGTCGTGGACATAGTCGAATGCGCTTCTGTATGCAATGTCATCGTAATAGAAGTATGCATAGCCGTCACCGTCTTCGTCAATAACGGTGCTCCAGCCCCAGTTGGGATCGCCGACCTGCTCTTCGGTGTTACCGACGCCTGCGCCGCCCTTACCGTTGTTGTGAACAACGTAGGTGTTACCGTCAATCTTAGAAAGCTCGTTTAAGTACTCCTGCAGATAGTCGGGATAGCACTTGCCGGGATTTCCTGCAGTGATGGAGTCACCGATACAGCCGATGTGGATAACGCCGTCGCCGTTCTGGTCCTTAATCTCTAAGCCGTCAAGTAAGGTGTTGCCCATACCATTCTCTAAAGGAGCAAATGTCTTATCTTCAGCGGGAGGCTCTGTTCCCTCAACGAAAGTGATATCACCATCAACGGTAATTGCGAATAAATCAAGGAAGTGGCGGCGAATTCGCATACAGTCAGTGGAGTTAATGATCGTGTCACCATCAACATCTGCTGCCTTTTTGCTTGCGCCTTCAAGCTCAAACAAGCCGAGGAATTCTTTTCTTGCCTGCATGAAGTCCGTGGAGTTGATTTTTCCGTCACCGTTGACATCGCCCTTTACAACTGCGATGTATTCAGTTCCGTCTTTGATGATAACGTCATTTGTTGAAATGACGCTGTCACCTCCCAATTCTTCTCCTTTGTGCATTACCGTAAGACCACCTAAAGAAGATACCGAAGTTTGTATTGCAATATTTTCTGCATACAACTCTTGGGTTTCCACTGCATTTACAGCCAAAGGTGATACCGACATGGTAAGTGCGAGTGTTGCTGCTACTAATCTGTTTGCTTTCATAAAACTTTTTCCTTTCGTTTTTTATATTTTTGAAGTAATTGTTAGCCTGCAAATACTTCAAGCTCGTAAAGCTTAGGTGCATACTTATGGTCGGTAATATCGCCGTCAAGGAAAGTGATCTTAACACCCTCGATTTCGGTGGGAGTATTAAGTGTTATCACGTCACAAACAATATCGCCGGTATAAGCATTGCGAACAACATTTAATTCGTCATCGGTCTGCTTTTTCCATTCGCCGTTGATTTTAAACTCAACTTCAAAACCGTCATTTTCAAAGGCGGAAATGTACGCTGCGGTTTCCCAATAAATATTAATGTTAGTAACTGCCGTAGCTTCGTCAAATTCGACGCCTACATAGTCGCCCTCCTTATACGAAGCCGGCTGATAACCCCCTGCAATGAGGTCCCCGTCATTAATCTTAGTTTCATCGTTAGGACCGTTATCTCCCTGATAAACTGCCGAGTCACACGCAAAAGGAGTGCCCATGAGAGCAATGTTTTCAGACGCCTTCTGGTCGGGCTTAAACTCCATATCACCCTTTACGGTGATCGTTTCTCTGTAAGTAAGGTATCCGTCGCACTCTGCGACAACGCTGTATGTGACCTCGGCAGGGCTTAAAACCATAGCGACTTCGCCGGTTTCGGGAACATTGCGGTTGTAGCTTCTGCCCTGGTCGTCGATAAAGGTAACCTTGGTGCCGGGCTGAGCTGTAACGGTGACGGTATTGGGAGCACCGCCGAAAACATGCTCGTAGAATATAAGAGCCATAACTGAATAGCCGGAGGGGAAGGGATGGATACCGTCGTAGATTTCATCCATACCGTACATAAGACGGTTCATATCGACGATGGGGAGGTTAAGATCACGTGCCATCTGAACTACTTCATCGTGAAGTGCACCATTGATAACAGCGTACATATCCTCCTCAGCGTAGGGAGGAGTGGAAACTATAACCTGAGAACCCATATCCTGGAAAGGCTTTACAAGGTAGTTGTAATAGTCGTCCTTAAGGTAACTTCTATCACTGCTACCCCAATCATTGGTGCCCATCTGAACGATGGTTACATCGTGAACATAGTCAAATGCGCTTTGGTAAGCATTGTCGTCATAGTAGAAGTATGCTTTGCCGTCGCCGTCTTCGTCAACAACGGTGCTCCAGCCCCAGTTGGGATCGCCTACTTCTTCCTCTACGTGGTGAACGGCAGCGGCACCCTTGCCGTTATTGTGAACAACGTAGGTATTGCCATCGATTTTAGAAAGCTCGTTCAAGTACTCCTGAAGATAGTCAGGATAGCACTTACCTGGGTTGCCTGCAGTGATGGAGTCACCGATACAGCCGATGTGAATAACACCGTCGCCGTTCTGGTCCTTGATTTCAATTCCCAAAAGGTCGGTGTTGCCCAGACCGTTTTCCTGAGGAGCGTAGGCTCCTGTGTTGGTTGCTTCGGAACTGCTCTCCGTGCTTTCGGTTGAGGACTCAGACTTGTTGGATGTGTTGTCTGTTGAAGCGTCGCCACTTGAAGCATTGCCGCCTCCGCTGCAAGAAGCAAAGGCAAAAAGCATAAATGCTGCCGTAAACATTGATAAAATTTTCTTCATTTTTCTCCTTCTCCTTAATATAAGGTTTGACAAATACATTATACTCCTGTATCTTTTTTTGTCAAGAGGTTTGTTGTTTAATACACATTCTTTCGGATATAAAATTTATCATCGCATGAGAATAAAAGGACTTCTTTCGAAGCCCTTTTATTCTCTTAATCGTCATATTCGGAGTCGTATTCAAGGATATCGCCGGTTACCGCGTCGATTGAATATTCATATTCTACTCTATCCTTGTAGAACTCGATCTCATATTCATATCTTCCGTCATCTCTATCAAGCTTGGTCTTAGAGAAATAAACATCACTTTCACTGACACCTGCGTGCTTTAATGCAATTTCTCTTGCCTTTTCGGTACCGATATATTCTGCAGCTGTACTGCTGACGTCACTTGAGGTATTATTATGGTTGTTTCTTATATCAACATCTTTATCGGTTACCTTGCCGGTATATGCAGAGATTTCGTAATCGTATTTCTTATCTTCGGTATAAAATTCAATATCGTATTCATCTCTGCCGTCATCATCTTCGAGCTTAGCTTTAGTAAAGGTTGCATCGGCTTCATTTACGCCTGCGTCCTTAAGTGCCGCATTCTTTGCTTCTTCAAGAGTTATCTTTTCCTGCTCGGAAACCGTTGAGGTTGCAGATTCGGAAACATTAACCTGATTAACGGGAAGAGAGTTTTCTGCTTGAGAAGCCATCTGTGGGCGATTTTCAACTTCGCTTTCCGCAATTTTACCTGTCTGAGCATCTATCTCGTAATCATACTCCTTATCGTCGGTATAAAACTCGATATCGTAATACTGTCTGCCGTCATCTCTATCAAGCTTTTCCTTGGTAATGGTTACGTCTGCCGCATTTACACCTGCATCGGATAACGCAATATTTTTTGCTTCGTCCAAAGTTTTAAGTGTTAAGCTTGCCGTATTGCTGTTATCGCTGCCGGTTGCGTCGGTATCACGTTCAAGGATAGTACCAAGATTAGCATCTATAAGATAATCGTATCTTACATTATCCGCTGAAAATTCTACGTCGAAAACATATTTTCCATCCTCGCGCTCGAAAACCGAACGGAGACTATTCGCATTTTCCTGAACAATGCCTGCATCGTTAAGTGCTATTTGTGCCGCCGCTTCGGAACCGATGGAATTCTTCTCTGCTGTGGCATTTGCTGCAAAAATCGAACCTGCCGTTATGGCTCCGACTGCAAGGACTGCCGCCGATATACCTAATGTAACCTTAATCTTTTTCATAACTCATTCTCCTTTTCTAATGTTTGTTGTATTTGTTTTACCGCGGTGACCATTCGCGTTTCTATGGCTATATAATACCCAACAAACATTAGAATAACATTAGAACAACATTAAAGTTTCATTAGAACAGTAAAAACACTTCCCTTGTTTTCCTCGCTTTCAACTAAACATTTTCCGCCATGTATTTCCGCTATCTGCTTTACCATGCTCAGTCCTAAGCCTGAACCCTTAGTATTACGCGAGGAATCTATCTGATAAAATCTGTCCCATATCCTGTCAAGCTTATCATCAGGAATACCTATGCCGTCATCTTTGACAGAAATCTCCGCAAACCCGTCCTTTTGAGAAAGAGAAACTGTAATATTCCCGTTTTCTTTTCCGTAACGATATGCATTTGAAACAAGATTTGTGATAAGCCTTGTTATAAGCTCACTGTTACCCGTCATCTCAATATTTTCCGCGATATCAACCTCAAGGGTGATGTTTTTATCCTTAATTAAAGCAAGGTCACCGCAGACAGAGGTTAAAAGTGCAGATAAATTAAGTGCTTCTCTTTTAACACCTTCGGGATTTTGCTCTATTCTGGTAAAGGCAAGGATTTCATTTATCATACCCGACATTTTTTTGCCTTGTCTGCCGATAAGCTCCAAGGCTTCGATATATTCCTCACTGCTTCTTTCTTTTTCAAGGGAATATTCACATTGGGAGCAGATTACCGCAACAGGAGTTCTTAATTCGTGAGAAACATCAGAGGTAAACTGCTGTTCTGTTGCAAAAGAACGGTCAAGGCGGTCAAACATCGCGTCAAATGTTTTGGCAAGACGGTAAACTTCGTCATGGCCTTCACCTAAATCAATACGACTTTTAAGGTCGCCGCCCACACGTATGCGCTCGGCGGTGTCGCTGATATCGCGTATGGGCCGTAGAAAATATCCTGCAAGAAGATATCCTACCACTGCGGCAAGAACAACAAGCAGGGGTATCATCCAAAGGCAAAAGGTTGCAACTTCGTTTATCCTGCCTGCACCGTTTTGCGTGGAAACCGCACCGCGAAGCCGCAGATGGCCGATATCGTCACCCTCTAAAAAACAGTCATAAACATAATAATCTACACTGCTTATTTCTACTGTGCGTATGCCGCCCTGCATAAAAGGTAATTCGTCAAATCGTGAGGCAGTCGGGTCCTCGCCGTAAATAAGCTCGCCGGAGTTATCATAAAGAGCGGTATATACGCCGTTGACTATATCAAGAAAGCCGCTGTCAATCAAGATATATCCGTCAGTATAGGGAACATAAACCATCCTGCCGTTTGAAACGGGATTTTCCTCTCTTACAAACTCAACCTCATCAATATTATCTTCAACAATACCTATAAGGTCATCGCGAATACCTTTTCTTATAACACTTCCGCTTATAATAAGCACGGAAACCATAGTAATACCTGCGATGATAAGCATAACCAATGTAAACCATAATGTAATTTTTAAGCGAATGGACAGCCTTTTCATTTGTTCTCCCTCATAACATATCCTCTTCCTCGGATAGTATGTATCAGCTTTGTTTTGTGTCCGTCATCAATTTTGCGGCGAAGATAGCTTATGTAAACGTCAACTACATTAGTGCCGCCCTCATATTCAAAATTCCAAATATGGTCCTCTATCTTTTCTCGGGAAATAACCGTTCCTGCATTTTTGAGAAGATATATAAGCAATGCGTATTCCTTTGCCGAAAGCTCTATATTTTTTTCTCCTCTTGTCACCTTATGCGAAGCTAAGTCAACCGCAAGGTCATCAAGAGTCAGTACGCTCGTCTGCGCGTTACCGACGGAGGCTCTCGTCATTGCGCGAATTCTTGCACACAGCTCATCAAATGAAAAGGGCTTAACTAAGTAATCATTGGCACCGCTGTCAAGTCCCTTTACTTTATCTGCAATGCTATCCTTCGCGGTAAGAAATAAAACCGGAGTCTTTTTTCCGTTTTTTCTTAAATGGGAAAGAACCTCAAAGCCGTCAGCAAGCGGCATCATTATATCAAGGACTATACCGTCATAATCGGCGGCATCAATACAGTCAATAGCCTCTTCTCCGTCAAAGCAACTGTCGACCGCATAGCCCTCGTCCTTTAATTTTCGCGAAATAATAAGATTTAAATCCTGCTCGTCTTCTGCCACTAACAACCGCATAAATATGTCCCCTTACAGTCTTTTAAGTATATCAAGTATCATATCTACCGTGCCGTCTATTCCTAAAATATTGCTGTTTATGCATAGGTCATAGTTTGAAGCCTCGCCCCAACGTCCGTCGGTATAATAGTTATAATAGGAAGCACGTTTTTTATCCGTCTTTTCCATAAGACTTGCCGCCTTATCCTCTGAAATGCCGTTTTCAACGGCAAGACGCTTTTTACGAAAATCACTATCTGAACTAACAAAAACACTAAAGGTAGGTACGGTTTCTTTTAAAGCATAGTCTGCACAGCGCCCGACGATAACGCAGGGACTTTCGTTTGCCACGCGGCGAATAGTCTCGAAAACAGCGGTATATACATTTTGCTCAACCGTTCCGAAGGTTCCTGTCATACCGTCAATGGCAGAATAGGAGTAGGGATCCATAACAAGAGAATAAAGCAAGCTTTTGGGTTTTTCGTCAAAGCTTTCAATAATCTGTTCGCAGAGTCCCGATTCTCTTGCAGCGCGCTTTAAAAGCTCCTTATCGTAATAAGGAACGCCCATCTTCTCTGCAAGCTTTTTACCAATTTCTCTGCCTCCGCTTCCTGTTTGTCTGCTAATTGTAATAACTCTTCTTTTAGTCATTGCAAAAACCTCCCTTTCTTATTTTATATTTTAACACAAATTTCATGTTATTTCAATAACTGCACAAAAATTGACGACAATCTATCGCAAAACTGTCGCAAATCGCCATAAAAACATATTGAAATTTTTACTCTTCCATGATATAATGCTACTAATAGTGTATAGTTGTATTCTTCTGTTATAAAGAAGGGATCTTGAAAATGAGCAAAATTAAGCTTATGACGATTATCGGAACAAGACCTGAAATAATCAGGCTTTCTGAAGTTATAAAAAAGTGCGACATATATTTTGACCAAATACTCGTACATACGGGACAAAATTGGGACTATACTCTCAATCAAATATTTTTTGAGGATCTGGGACTTCGTCAACCCGACTGCTATCTTGATGCCGCAGGCGCCGATTTGGGCGAAACCATAGGTAATGTTATCTCAAAAGCATATAAGCTGATGGTTGAAGTAAAGCCCGATGCATTACTTATTTTGGGAGACACAAATTCCTGTCTTTCGGCAATTCCTGCAAAAAGGCTTAAAATTCCCATCTTTCATATGGAGGCAGGTAACCGTTGCTTTGACGAAAATCTCCCCGAGGAGACCAACCGCAAAATAGTTGACCATATTGCCGATGTTAATATGTGCTACTCTGAGCACGCTCGCCGTTATCTTAATTATGAGGGTACCGCAAAGGAGCGTACCTATGTTACCGGCTCACCTATGGCAGAGGTTCTCAGCGCCAATATGCAAAAAATTCTTCAAAGCGACGTTTTGGATAAACTAAATCTTGAAAAGGGCAAATATATTCTGCTTTCGGCACACAGAGAGGAAAATATTGATAACGAGGCAAATTTCTTTAGTCTTATGAATGCCGTCAACACCATGGCAGAAACGTATAACTTACCTATCATATATTCTACCCATCCGCGCGCGGCAAAATTTATCGAAAAGCGCAATTTTAAGTTTCACGAAAATGTACGCAGCTTAAAGCCGTTTGGCTTCAGTGATTATAACGCCTTACAGCTAAATGCATTCTGTGTTGTATCAGACAGCGGCACACTTCCCGAGGAGAGTGCATATTACAACGCTCACGGTATGCCTTTCCCTGCGGTTTGTATACGTACCTCAACCGAACGCCCTGAAGCACTTGACAAAGGTAATTTTATTTTAGCAGGAATTACCACCGAGCAGGTTTTGCAAGCGGTGGACACCGCCGTTAAGATGCAGGAAAACGGTGATTTAGGCTTGCCTGTTCCTAATTATACCGATGAAAATGTCAGCACAAAGGTAGTTAAGCTCATTCAAAGCTACACAGGCGTTGTAGACAAAATGGTCTGGAGAAAGTTTTAAATGAAGATACACCCTACTTTAAAGCGTATTTTTGCCATATTTTGGGTAACTTTGCTTTGTGCTTTACTCATCTTTAATATGACTTCCTGCACATCTGCAACCGAAAAAACTGACATTGTCATAACAAATATCGACGGTGCCGGAACACGTAGCATCTACGTGAGCTTCCCCACGGATGATTCTGACAATGCTCATTATTTTCCTAAGGGGATGGAGGCTGCGGCAGATTTTTTGAGCGGGTATATTGACGAAAGCTTTAAAATAAGCTATTCTAAAAGCGGACGTCAACATGTTTTTTATCTTTCCTTTTCCTTTAACAACCTTGAGGAGCATATATCAAAATTAAAGCTACTTATCGGGCAAGAGCGTTGGGAAATGCTTGAACCGGAAAATCCTCAGATAGTTTTTTCCGAAAGTTCTACCGACGGTAAAATGGTTGCTACCTATTTTGAACCCTACTGTATCTCTCACGCCTGCACCTCTTGGGCATATGAAGTCCTTATAAACGACGGTGTTAATGCAGGAGTGTTTGACATAGACGGCCATAATACGGATACAGCCACCCTTGATAATATGTACAAGGCTGAAGATTCCGTCATTAATATAACGTTTCTCGGAAATACGGAAAGCTATACTTTAGGTGATACCGAGCTTTATTCTTCTGCCGAGGTAACTGACGACGGCAGTCGAAGTCAGCTGATATTAAAAGAAGCTACTGCCTCTCTCTCTCCGCCTGAAGGGCAGTTTCAGTCAATAAATCCATCCACACAAAAAGCCATAATTTATTTGATTATGACACTCGTGGGACTGATAATTACACTTATATGCGTTATAGCTTTTCTTATTGTTCTTCGTAAGAGGAAAATAAAGTTCACTGCGGGCAGAACATCCGTTATAGCACAAACCGAATTTTTGTCAACAGGGAGGAATGTTCCTGAAGATTAGTTACGTACATTTATAAATAGGAATTTATGAAAACATTTTAAGGAGGAAACAAAAATGTCATTAGCAAAACGCATAGCTACGGTTATATCTGCAGCTATGATGGTAATGTCGCTGGTACTTATGGTCGGTTGCAATAAAAAAGAAATCGACT
>CAYRPK010000033.1:0-9877 GCA_964426175.1 uncultured Eubacteriales bacterium
CTTTTTTTGCATCCTCTGCAATTTTAAGCCATTCCTCAGCAGAAAGCTCCTTCCCACGGGTTGAGGCTTCATCCTGCGACAAATGAACATAGCACATTTTGCAGTCAAAATTGCATCGCGGCGTCAGTTCAAAGGTACCTGTGAGAGGTAGTCCTAAAGCAATAGCCTTTCTGTGCAGATACTTTGATATATTCGGTTCCGTATCCCGTATCACAGCAAACTTCCTCCTTGCAGTATCTTAAGTTCTTTTTCAAGCAAATCGGCAGCAGATACATCAGGAACACACGCAAGCTTCAGCATGGGTATACCTTCGGCAATTTTTACTGCAGTATCTGTAATTGCCGTCATATCACAGCTGTCCCAAACATTAACCCAAGTTCCGCTCATCAAGGTTCTAAAAGCCTCAATTCCGCTCAATTTACTGATACTGTTCTCCTTTGCCTGCGAAAGCTCAACTATTGCCGCTATGGGCAAGGTTTTGTTTTTGCATATGCCCGAAGAACCGCAATAAGGGAGCCCATTAGCTGTAATGCTATCTTCCTTTACAGTAATTAAAGTGCGGTCTCCGTTTATTATTTCCGCATTTTTATATTTTCTCCAAATCTCAGCCTGAGTTGATTTTCCCGTCCCTTTAGGAGCGGTAAACAGCACAGCGCCAAAGTGAGTTTCGATATACGAGGAATGAAGTATAAAGCCGCCTCCGCGAGCAAGGATATGTTCAATTCCCATTGCAGACATGATTTGACGTTCACATGGACTTTGTAAAAACTCATCAAGAATATATACACTTTGCTCATTGGGAAGGTTACTGTCGCGCAATATTACGGCAAATTCGCGGTTAGTTTCGCGCGAATTTCTGTAAAACCCTAAGTATACAGCCGTAATGTTTTGCTGTTTCTTAACTCTGACATGGAGCCTTTCATTAAAGTATATTTCTTCTCCATCAAGCTCAGTAAGTCCGTCGCCGGCAGAGATAACCTTGCACAAAAAAGCATCCTGTGCAGTATCTTGTATTGTAAACAGAGAAAACGGCTCCTGCGGCATAAGTGCACGCGGCAAGCAAAGCCGCATATCTATGCCGCCGAAAGAGTAATTTCTGATACAATTCTCCATTTTTCCGTTCTCCGTACAAAAAAATTAATCGGTAGTAATGCTGATTTCTTTTCCGTTGTATTCTGCTGTGCATATTTTTAGCTCGGCAGAATTATGAATTCTGAATTCAATTTCATTAATATTGGATCTATCAAATTTACCGATACGCTCTCCCACTGTTACTTTATATTTACCTTCGGCAAGAGTTTGACATCTGATATTAATAACCGCGTAATCGCCGTCTTTATATGCATCCGTTAAAGTATCATCCTCATAATATACAAATCCACATTCACCTTCAGTTAACATAGGATAGATGTCAAGTATCAGCTTTTTCAAAGGCTTTTCATCTGTATACTGCACAAGGTCACGCATAGGAATAACAGAACCTTCTTTAACAAGTACGGGAAGCACATCTACAGGTGCAGGATACTCTATCCACTCACCGCTGCTTTCATAAACCTTACCGTAGCAGTTGTAATCATACCATTTTCCTTTCGGCAAGTATATAGCCTTTACAGTCTCCTCGTCAATTACGGGTGCTACAAGGAAGTTGCTTCCACACATAAACTGGCTGTCCATACCAATAGTATTCTTATCCTCGTGGAATTCCATTATCATCGGACGTACAATAGGTATACCCGTAGGCTCACCTAAGCTTCCCTCATTGCCCGTACCTACAATGCAGTCCGCAGAAACCGAATACATATACGGAAGAAGTGTATATCTAAGACTGATATATTTTCTTGCAACATCCTCAGCACCGTGAGTCCACGGCTCGCGGCTTTCAAGCTTGGCGGTAGAATGATATCTTGTTACAGGTAAAAAAGCACCGAGCTCTATCCAACGCTTAAACATTTCGTCGGTGTGGAAGCCTGCACTTCCGCCTATATCGCAAGTCCAATAATTATATCCGCTTAAAGAAAGACCTAAGCCCAAGTTTAACTGTTGTTTCATTGCGGTATAATCACTGTTGATATCGCCCGTCCACGGACAAGCGTAACGGTATGTTCCTGTATATCCCGAACGAGTGAGTAGCATTGTACGCTTATTGCCCACGCTCATCATCTCATTTAAGGTTTTTTGATGCATCATAGCGTAGACATTCTTCATTTCGGCAATATTACCCATTTTGCCGCCGAATTCATTATGAAAGAGCCAATCACTATTATATTTTGCCGGCTCATTCATATCCATCCAGAAAAATGATATTCCCTTTTGGATAAGATTTTCGTGAAGCCTTTTCCACCACTCTCTTGCCTCGGGATTAAAGAAATCAACCAGTCCCGATGCCCATCCCCAAGGCCATGATACTTTTTTGGTTTTACCCGTATTATCCTTGACAAAGTAACCCTTTTCATCACCCTCGGCAAAATCGCGGTTATAATCTCTGTCTGTAACATTTGGGTCATCAATAACACCGACTCTGAGATGAAGTTCATTCATAAGCTTCATCATACCGTCGGGATTGGGGAAATTTTCCTTATTCCACATAGTAGGCGTGCAGAAATACTCATACCATTCAATATCTGCTATAATAACATCTAAAGGAAGCCACTTTTCTCGGTATGTTTTTGCAACCCTTTCCATATCTCTCTGAGTGTATCCCCAATGAGACTGCATATTTCCAATACCCCAAAGAGGTGCAAAAAAGCTGTTGCCCGTTAAATTCATAAGCTTTTTCGAACAGCCTTTTACATTTTTGCCGTAGATAAAATAAAATATCAACTGCCCTCCGGCGTAAGGATTAAGAGCAGCAAAATAGGCTTCGTCGGGATTATCCTTACCAAAATCAAAAACAGTACGGCTGGTATTATCAAAAAGTATTGCATAACCCTTGGTGCTTACAAAGTAGGGATTATTCATATACCAGCGACCGTCCTCTTTCTTTTCGATAACGCCGCTGTCACAAGGAGTTGCAACTATATCGTTACCCCATAACGCAACATTAATTCCTCTGCGGTCAAAGGACATCGGAGTTTCTCCCAAGCCGTGGAAATGCTCGTCCTCAGATAAAGCAGCCTTTACCTTATACTCGCCGCCGTCAGATATCATAATTCCGCCATCAACAGTACTGTAAATGGCATCACCATTACAGTCAATAAATGATAGTTTAAATGGTCTTTTATCAATTTTAACCGACATATCTCCTGCGGGAATAGAAAAATATTCCTCGGTTTCAATTAAATCAAGCGGCTTTGCATTCGGCTTTTCATTTTTAACTGCAAAGGACGGATATTCTCTTTGAAATTCACCGTTTTTATCTGCCCATACCTTAATAACGCCATCGTCAGCTGAAGCGATACGAAGATATATTTCCCCTGCTTTAAATGTAATTTCATGGCTACCCTTGCCGCTCAAATATTCAATGTTCTGAGCAGTTGTCCACTCTTTTCTATGTAATGTTAAGCCATAAATATTAATCTCACCGCTGTCAGAATCATTAACCTTAAGAGAAATAGTATTTTTACCATTGGGAAGCACAATATCATGCTTATATGAAGCACGTAAATTCCAATCCCTCATAGAAGTAAGATATATCTTTTCGCTTTTACCGCCTGCGGTTAAGGTAAAGCTGCGTCCATCGGAATTATCCTGTCCCGCGGTATAATCAAATATAAGAGTATACTCTCCTGCCTCTTCTATATCAGCCTCAAAAACAATTTCATCGCCTTTGTTAAAAAGAGGTGTATATTTAAAAACAATATCCTTCATTTGTGTTTTTCCTTTTTGAATAATTATAGATATATTCTACAGCATTTGGAGGTAAAAGTAAAGGAATATTTAGACAAAATCTGTCAAAAGTATTATCGAAAAATTTTGAGGTTTACCGTCAATTTCATTGACTTTGATAGGATTTGCAGTTATAATTACTATATGGACAAGTAGGTGAGAAAGGATTGAAAATCAATATGAAATACCGTTGGGACAAAAAATATCTTTATTGGGGAATAACGGCTTTTTCCGTAATTGCCGCCGCAATTCTTTTTTATTTACTGCTTAAGAACATTTCAGCAGTTGGTGGAATTTTTTCGACAATTTTTTCTATTCTTTCTCCTATAATTTACGGACTTGTTATTGCATACCTCTTAATGCCCGCCGTAAATTGGGTTGAATACCATATTTTTTCACCGCTTGCAAGCAAAATTTTCAAAAAACACGCCAATGCACGGCGCAGATTTTCAAGAGGTTTTTCCGTAGGAATCGTACTAGTCCTTGCTCTGAGCTTTGTTTGTCTTTTGTTATGGGGTGTTATTCCTCAGCTTTTCGGTACAGCTAAAAGCTTTATCGACAGTCTTCCCGTTTATGTCGAAAACAGTCGCATTTGGATAACCAATAACCTTGCCGAATTCTATCCCGATGCCGAGGAGGTTGTTTACGGTTGGATTGAAAGCATCACTTCTTCAATAACCAGTTATTTTAACGATAATCTTCTCCCCCGTATTCCCGATATGGCATACAGTATTTCAGGTGGACTTATCAGCGCCGTTGGCGGCATTTTTGATTTTTTTGTCGGCATAATTATCTCGGTTTATGTTATGTATGGGCGCGACCGCTTTGTCGCTCAAACGAAAAAAATTCTTTACGCTATATTTAAGCTTGAAACAGTCAATATTCTTATTAAAGAAACTTCCGAAATCAACCGTACCTTTGTCGCTTTTATCCGCGGTCAGTTGATTGATGCCTTTATTGTAGGCCTTGTTACCACAATTTTTATGACCTGCACCGGCATGCCCTATTCAGTGCTTATCGGTACGGTAATCGGCATTACGAATATCATACCTATTTTCGGTCCTTTTATCGGTGCGATACCAAGCGCATTTCTGATTTTCCTTGTAAATCCGCTGCAATGTCTCATCTTTATAATCTTCATACTTGTTATGCAACAGGTTGATGGTAACATCATAGTCCCCAAGGTTCATTCACATAGTCTTGGCTTAAGAGAATTCTGGATTATTTTTGCCATTCTTTTAGGCGGCGGTCTTTTTGGTTTTATCGGAATGATTTTGGGTGTCCCCGTTTTTGCTGTTATATATGTATTTTGCCGCCGTTTCTTTGCGTCAAGGCTCAAAAAGCGCAATTTACCCTTAACAACGGAAGAATATATAGGTGTTGACCATATTGATGCTGACGGTAATGTTGTACCCTCGAGTGATATTTATGCGATAAATAAAGAGCGTAAAAAAAGGCAGAAGCGCGCACGCAAAGCTTTAAACACTCGCGAAGAAGTAGCTTATGAACGGGTTGAAAATGACATCGAAAAAGCGGAAACACAAGAGGACTATAAATCTAATGATTAAAAAAATGCTGTTGCAAGTGCAAGTGCAACAGCATTTTTCTGTTATTTTTCTGTAATTACTCCATTAGGTACAGATATGACACCTGTTTCTCCGCAATTAAGCGTATCCCCATCACAATCGGATATTATTTTTGTTCCTGATAGTATTGTAATACTTGTAACCGCTTGTATTGCATCATCTGCCGCTGTAATATTAAAATTACCGCTTTCTATATAGATATATCCCTTATCCTTTCGATAGTCATCATCTACCTTTATGCCGTCTCCATCGGAAATAATAGTAATATTAGCATCCTTACAGGTAAAGCTGTAATCTCCTTTAAGTGCGTTATTAACCGCGCTTACTTTGATAGTGGAGCCTACTATAGTTAAATCGTTATCAGTTCCGATACCGTTATTATATTTTGCATTTACGGTAAGGGAGCCCGAGCCGTTAATGGTTAAATCATCGTCGCTAAAGATACATGCATTGGGCTTCGTTTTACTTGGCGACGGGAAAATGTACGCGCTGCAGTCAGTTAAGGTATTCTTACTTCCCTCGGCTAATGTAATGACTGTCTTATCACAGCTGTCAACGTATACGCAGGAAGTTGTCGTATTTGTAATATTTACTCCGTTAAAAACAAGCTGAACTTTTTCTTCCTTAGATACGTTTACATATATCTGACCGTCGGAAAGAGTTCCCGAAAAAACATAAGTACCTGGCGAGGTAATTGAAATGCGCTTATCTGCAAAGCTTGCACCGCTACCAGAAATTTTAACTGTATTACCGTTCAATTTAATACTAGTGTCCTCACTTGAATAAGCGGTAGTCAAATCGGTAGCCGAGAAATTATCGTCACCTTCAGTAAAGGTTTCACCGAAAATTTGCGGTCCTTCGTCAGGATTGCTCTCGGTGGAAACAGTGCTTGAAGTTTGAGGCTTACTTACAGTCGACGCAGTCGTTGAAGTCTGAGGCTTACTTACAGTCGACGTGGTTGTTGAAGTATTGGGTTTGCTTACGGTCGATGTTGTTGTTGACGTTTGCGACTTACTTTCAGTTGAAGCAGAGCTCTCGCTACCCGTCGATACATCAGACTGTGCGGCAGTGCTCTCTATATCACTGTCAGATTGAATATCTGAACTTAAGTTCTCCTCACGGGAAGCTTCACTTTCATCTTGAGAAGAAATTACCTCAGTTGAGCTGATTTCCGTACTTGCAGAACCTGCAGAGCTTAACTCCGACGACGAAGCTTGACTTTGTATAGCATCGCCATTACACGAAACAGCGCTTAACATTAAAAACGCCGCCATGATAACACTCAATATTTTAACTTTTTTCATAAAAAATTATCACTCCCAGCAAGCAAAATTGGCTATTCTGTATTAAATTATACAACATATGCTAACAAAGTACATGAAAATTTCGTTAAATAACTAATACTAAATTTATTTTTCAATTTTTAATAAATACATTGCACATTTTGTCTTAATGTGTTAAAATATATGGTAATCTGATAGAGGTAACGGTAATACTATGCAAGAAATTTTATCTTTAACACGGCGCGCAGTCGATCAATACAACATGATCGATGAGGGTGACAGGATTGCTGTTGGTGTTTCAGGTGGCAAGGATAGTGTTTTGCTGCTTTTAGCACTTAAAAACCTATCCCGTTTTTATCCCAAAAAATTCACCCCCGTAGGGGTAACGCTTGACCCCAAATTCGGCGGTCAGCCGACCGATTATTCAAGCATCAAGGAGCTTTGCGAAAAGCACGGTATTGAATATCATATCAAAGAAACAGATATCGGCGAAATCATTTTTGATGTAAGAAAAGAAAGTAATCCTTGCTCTTTATGTGCAAGAATGAGGCGCGGCGCGCTCCACGATATGGCAAAGCAGTTTAATTGCAATAAATTAGCCTTGGGGCATCATTCCGACGATGCTGTTGAAACCTTTATGATGAATCTTATTTACGAAGGCAGGATAGGCTGTTTTTCTCCCGTTACCTATCTCTCGCGTAAAGACATTACGGTAATCAGACCCTTTTGCCTATTACCGGAGGTTAAGATAACCTCTGCCTGTAAGCGGCTTGAAATACCTATTGTTAAATCAAAATGTCCCGCTGACGGCGGCACTACAAGAGAAAGCACCAAGCAACTTTTAAATTCGCTGAATCGCGATTATCACGGCATTAAAAACCGTATTTTAGGTGCCTTGCAAAGAGGCCACATCGATCGTTGGTAATTATTTTTTTAGAAAGGATAGATAAAAATGGGAAAGATCAAAGAAAAAGGACAGGGCTTCTTTAAGGAGTTCAAGGAGTTCATCTCCAAGGGAAATGTTATCGACATGGCGATAGGTGTCATTATTGCTACGGCTTTTAACGGCATCATCACCTCGCTCGTTTCGGGCGTGCTTATGCCTGCACTCGGTCTTATCACGGGTGATGACATTTTCTCTTCCCTCAACCTCGTATTGCAAAAGGGTGCTGACGGCTCGCTTCAGAAGGTTTCGACCGAGGCTCTTGCGCTTATGACGGCTGAGGAACAGGCTGTTCTCATCAACATTCAGTTCGGCAATTTTCTTGATGCAGTCCTCAACTTCCTCATGATGGCATTCTCCATCTTTGTTGTCTTTAAGCTTATGCAGAAGGCTAAGGACAGCCTCAAGAAAAAGAAGGAAGATCCCGTCGAGGAAGCACCTGCCGAGCCTGCCGCTCCCACTACCGAAGAGCTTCTTACCGAGATCCGCGATCTCTTAGCCGCAAAAAAGGCTGAATAATAGTTTACCGTTAACTTTAAAAACCGATAGATTTCAAAAAATGAAATCTATCGGTTTTATCTTTTTTATCTTATCTTTGCGCCGGCGGGGATCTCATCGGGGAGGAATACTACCTTTGCGTCGTCACCGTTATCTGCGGCTAAAATCATTCCGCAAGAAAGTTCTCCGCGAAGTTTAACGGGGGCAAGATTCTCGACTACGATAACCGTTTTGCCGATAAGCTCCTCAGGCTTATACCATTTTGCGATACCGCTGACGACCTGCCTTGTTTCCCAACCCATATCCACCTGCAGTTTTAAAAGCTTATCGGATTTTTCCACCTTGACACATTCAAGTATCTTTGCGGCGCGAAGCTCAACTGCGGCAAATTTCTCGATATCAATAGTTTCACTAAGCTCCGGCTTTTCCATTTTAGGCTTTGCCGAAAAAGCAGTCTCAAGATATTCAAGCTCAGTTTCCGCATCAATTCTGGGGAACATTGCATCGTGAACGGATACTTCTAAATCAGAAGGCAATTTACCCCATTTTGCATCCTCCCAAACGGCATTTTCTATACCGAGGTTATGGAGAATCTTTTCAGCCGTTTCGGGCATGAAGGGAGTAAGCATGGTCGCCGAAGCTCTGACTGCTTCAAAGAGATTATACATAACTCTTGCAAGACGTGGCTTCATCGCCTCGTCCTTTGCAAGTACCCAAGGCTGAGTTTCGTCAATATATTTATTAGCTCTTGAAATAAGCTTCCATATCTCAGACAAGGCATTGGAAAATTCGAGCTTTTCCATAGCTGCCGCAACATTTGCGGTAGTCTCCCCTGCGAGCTTTATCAGCTCACTGTCGACAGCATCCTCCACCTGCTCTGTCGGCAGCTTTCCGCCGAAATATTTATCGAGCATCGACTCACTGCGCTTGATAAGGTTGCCCAAATCATTTGCAAGGTCGGAATTAATGCGGCTTATAAGCGCGGTATTGGAGAAAAGTCCGTCTGCACCGAAGGGGATCTCTCTTAAAAGGAAATAGCGGATAGCATCAACGCCGTAACGGTCACAAAGTATTACAGGGTCAACTACATTGCCCTTGGATTTACTCATCTTGCCGCCGTCAAGGACTAACCAGCCGTGACCGAAAACCTTTTCTGGCAAGGGCAAATCAAGCGCCATAAGCATTGCAGGCCAAATAATGGTATGAAATCTTACTATTTCTTTGCCAACAAGATGAACATTCGCAGGCCAATATTTCTTGAAATCCTCATCGTTATCGGAAAAAGCACCCATAGCAGTGATATAGTTTGAAAGTGCATCTATCCAGACATAGATTACATGATTTTCGTCAAAGGAAACGGGAACGCCCCATTTAAAGCTGGTACGCGAAACGCAAAGGTCTTCAAGTCCCGGCTTAATAAAGTTGTTGATCATTTCATTTAAACGGGTAGTGGGCTGAACAAAATCGGGATGAGCTTCGTAATACTTAAGAAGCTTATCGGCATAGTTTGAAAGACGGAAAAAGTAGCTTTCCTCCTTCATGAGCTCGACATCTCTGCCGCAATCGGGGCATTTGCCATCGATCAGCTGATGCTCTGTCCAGAAGGATTCACAGGGGGTGCAATACCATCCCTCATAATCCTTTTTATATATGTCACCCTTATCGTAAAGGGCTTTGAATATCTTCTGAACTGCCGCTTCGTGGTAATCATCGGTAGTGCGGATAAAGCGGTCATTGGATAT
>CAYRPK010000034.1:0-9771 GCA_964426175.1 uncultured Eubacteriales bacterium
AAAGATCAAGGGTAAAAATCGCAAGCTTTCAGCTAAAATCCTTGCTCATTGCAACCCCTCCCTCTGGAAAAGACGGCTCAGCTCACATGGTACTTCCCCTGGGATACGACCAATCTTTCCGATTATGAGGACTTAAACGACCATCCCTTTATGCAGGAGATGGCAACGAAAACCAATATTGAAATCCAATTCACCTATCCAACCATGGGTGCATTTGCAGGTGCAAATACGGAATATGAAGCGTATCTTGCTTCCGAAGAGTATTTCGACTTAGCAACTCATAATATTTATTTCCCCACTCATTCCGGTACTACTATTGACGGCTCTATTGATGACGGTATCTACATTGATCTTTCCGATTTAGTAGACATTCATATGCCTAATTTCAAGTCCTTCTTAACCACTTATACGGTTCTTGAAAAGCAGGTATATACTCAGCAGGGAAATATCATTTTCATTCCTAAGATTATGTCCAAATCCCCTGCCGATATTAAGCAGATAACCAGCGGTATTGCAATCCGTCAGGATATGCTTGATGAATATCAGCTCGAAGCTCCCACCACCATTTCCGAATGGTATAATGTTCTTAAGGTTCTTAAGGTTTCGGGCGGCGTTGATTATCCCGTTCAGTTAGGTCATTGGGGCGGTCCTTGGAGCGGTTCTGCATTCTTTACCGCATATGACGTTTCCAATACCTTCCAATTTGATGACGAAGGTAACATTGTTTACGGTCCCATGCTTGACGGTACTCGCGATTACCTTATGGAAATGGCAAAGTGGTATGCTGACGGCCTCATTGGCTACGGTGACGAATATGACACCTTGGAATATAAGCAGAGTGATGAAATGGCTGCTTTTACTACCAGTGCTGATGAATTTGAAACCCTTATGTCAACCGGTATCAACCCCAACTATAAGTTAACCGCTGTTCAAAACCCCACCTTAGAGAAGGGTAATGTTATTAAGCTCCTCGGTTCCAACACAGGCAGTAACTCCACCTTTGGTTCGGCTGTTATGTGGAGTGTATGTATTTCAGCAGCTTGCGAACGTCCCGACTACGCATTAAAGTATCTTGATCAGTTCTATACCGAAGAAATGTACTACCGTTCATCCTACGGTATTGAAGGTGAAGACTACATTAAGAATGAGGACGGAACCATCACCTTTACCGATAAAATCAAGAATGATACCGAAGGTATGAGATGGGCTATCGCTCATGCAGGCTTCCTTGATTCTTGGTATTATGACAGTCAGGTATTCGTTAAGTATGCTTATTCCGATGAAGTTACTGCTGCAATCGTCGAATGGTCTAAGGGTACCGGCGAATATGCAATTCCTTCTGACAGCACTACCCTTACTGCAGAAGAAACCGAGCAGTTAGCTGTTTCTGTTGATGACTATGCCGCAACCATTTGGGGTCTTAAGGACTTTGTAACAGGTGAGCGTTCCATTACCGAATGGGATTCCTATGTTGCTCAGTTCTATGAAAAGGGCGTCCAGGAAGAATGTGCCATCTATCAGTCAGCCTACGAACGTTGGCTTGCATCATAAGTTTTTGATAAAATAAAAAATGGGCAGTTTAAATTGCCCATTTTTTTATTGCAAAAAATTACTTCTTTTCGGTGGTTAAGAAGCGGTAAACAACTGCCGCCAAAAGACCGCCTACTAAAGGAGCAATGATAAATACCCATACGTTTGAAAGTGCTTCGCCGCCAACTAAAAGAGCAGGGCCAAAGCTACGTGCAGGGTTAACGGAGGTTCCTGTAAAGGAAATGCCGAGAATGTGTACCAAGGTCAAAGAAAGACCAATGACAATACCTGCAACGGCACTGTTGCCTTCCTTTGAAGTAACTCCAAGAATTGTAATAACAAAAACAAAAGTAAGAATTACTTCTATGATAAGTGAAAGCACAACGTCTCCGTTATACAGAGCATTTGCACCCAAGCCGGACTCCTTGCCGACAAACGCCATAAGTACTGCTGCACCTGCAATAGAGCCTGCAAACTGAGCTATAACATAGCCGACAAAGTCCTTAAGCGACATTTTTCCGCTTGCAAGCATTGCTACCGAAACAGCAGGATTTATATGACAACCCGAAATATTGCCGATTGAGTAAGCCATGGCAACAATAACAAGACCAAATGCAAGTGCCGTCAACAAATATCCGGAGCCTGCTTCAGAGGAACAACCGACAACCGCAGCGGTTCCACAGGCGAAAAGTACAAGCACAAAAGTACCGATAAATTCCGCCACATACTTTTTAATTGAGTTCATAACGATTTTCCTTTCTCTTTATATGTTGCAGAAAACTGCTCACTATTGTATAATATTATCATATTAATAATATTATTTCAAGTATTTTCCATATTATTAAAGTTTTTGGTAAAATACTGTTATCGAAATAGAATGGACGGTCGATTTTATGAAAATTATGTTTGTCTGCCACGGGAACATCTGCCGCAGTCCAATGGCAGAATTCGTATTCAAGGATATGCTTGCCAAACGCAAAGTATCACAAGAATATTTTGTTGCATCAAGTGCAACGAGTCGCGAAGAGTTAGGCAATCCCGTATATCCTCCTGCCGCCGCGGAGCTTGGCCGTCACGGGATATCCTGCAAGGATAAATATGCTGTTCAGTTAACATCTGCGGATTATGACAAGTACGACCTTTTTATCTGTATGGACAGTAATAATTTGCGCAATATTTCTAAGATTTTTAAGGATACCCACCAAAAAGTTCATAAGCTTATGGACTTTACCCCACAGGGCGGAGATGTTGCCGACCCTTGGTACTCACGTCGATTTGATGTAGCTTACAATGATATTTGCCGTGGCTGTGAAGCCTTACTTAATTGGATAGAAAAAACTTAACTATAAAAAAGAACGCCTTAGGCAGTATTCCTAAAGCGTTCTTTTTTGTATGTGGTAATTAGATTTCGGGGATCTCGATCTCGATTTCTCTGCCGATCTCAGCAGAACGGACAAGACCGTCGATAATAGCTTGGTTATAGAGGATCTCGCTTGAAGGAACGGGAGCTTCACCGCCGTTCTTAACTGCATCGGCGAAGGAGCGGATCTTGAGGTAGAAAAGACCGTCCCAGGTATGCTGGAGGGGTACTTCGTAGCAAATTTCAGCACCGCCGATGTGCTTATAGATCTTCATGGGCTTATCGAAGGAGCCGTTCCAACAATCGGTGGAGGGAACGCGGAGGCCGCCCTCGGTACCGAGGATAATGGTGTCACCCGGAGTGTCAACATTCATTGCCCATGCAATACGGAAGTCGAGAATGATATCGCCTTCAAGACGGATGAAGCCTGCGGCGAAATCGTCAACGTCAAATCTTGCGGCGTCGGCGGGATTATTCCACTTGGGGTTAGCACCGAAGTATTTGGAGGTATAGCCGGTTGCGGTGAGGGGCTTAGGATAGCCGATAGCTCTCATAACGAGGTCGAGCGAATAGCATCCGATATCGCCCAGAGCGCCGATACCTGCGGTACGCTTCTCAATGAAGGTAGAGTTTGGAATACCGCGACGTCTGCCGCCGCCTGTCTGAATGTAGTAGACCTTACCAAGCTCACCCGAATCGACGATCTTCTTTATCATCTTCATATTTTCGTCCATTCTGGGCTGGAAGCCGATGGAAAGAAGCTTTCCGCTTTCCTTCTCTGCCTTGCAGACCTCGACAGCCTCATCAAGAGTTACGGTGAAGGGCTTTTCGAGAAGTACATTTACGCCGTGCTTTAAAGCATAGATAGCACAGGGTGCGTGCTGAGTGTTGTAGGTGCATATAAACACCATATCAAGCTCTTCGGCGTCGATCATAGCGTCGCCGTTGGGATAGAAGTTTACATCCTTAAATCCGTATTTTTCGGCAAACTTTTCTGCCTTTCCGGGGATAAGGTCTGCCATAGCGACGACTTTAATATCGTCCATCTTTAAGACTTCGGGTGCGTATGAAGTTGCGATCCAACCGGTTCCAATGAAGCCTGCCTTAAGGATTTTATCGTCCTTCTTGACTTCGACCTCTTTTTCGGGGGTGAATTGACTGAGTACTGCGTCTGACATAATTTTCTCTCCTTTTATATTTTTATAAATTTTTTAGCCAATCTATACTCATTTGGGCACATTCCATGGAATTTTTGCCCATAGATGCGTTATCCTGCTCAACGATAACCCAAGCCGCGCCTATCTCCTCAGCCGCGGCGAGTATCTCTTTCCAATCCTGCTTACCGTATCCGACGGGACGAAGTTCAAATGCTTCGTGCTTTTCGGAAGTATCGTTGACATCATCCTTGCCGATAAGGGCGTACATATTATCGCTCTTTTCGCCGACATAATCCTTGAGATGTACCGTCGGTGCACGGCCTACGTATTTTCTCAGATATCCTGCGGGATCTCCCATACCGACATGTGCCCAGCATGTATCGACCTGAGTTTGCAGTGCTTTATTATCCTTATAGATAATATCCAAAAGATATTCGCCGTTTAAAGTTTCAAATTCAAAATCATGATTATGATAGCATAGCTTGATGCCGTATTTCTCGGCTTCATTAGCCATTTTTGCAACTACCTTGCAAAATTCCTCATAACCCTCCGTGCCGGGGAGATACTCGCCACCTAACCACGGTACTACGATACAGCCGACACCGACCTTTGCGTAAAATTCAACAACGCCTGCTGCATCCTTTCTCATATCGTCAAAAGGAACATGTGCGCTGATGGGCTTTACCCCCGCTTTACGGCAAATCTCGGCGACTTCCTCTGCAGTATGACCGAAGACTCCTGCAAATTCAACGCCCGAGTAGCCCATTTTTGCTACCGCGTTGATGGTGCCTTCAAAATCCTTCTCCATCTCATCGCGGACGGAATAAAGCTGTAATGCTATAGGAAATTTGGTCATGTTTACCAACCTTTCTTAATCTAAGCCGGAAGAAAAAGAGCATATTTCCTTCCGTTTTGATGTTTATATATTGTATTTTAAAAAACAATGAGTTATAATACAAGCAACAATATTGAAAATTATAGTCAATTTTTGCTGTGTTTGGGGGATTTTCTTCATGCTTCTTTACGAAGATAAAAAAAACAGTGTTTCTTCATCACTGAGAACAGGTCTTACATGCTTACCACACCTTCACAGTCACATAGAAGCAGGCTTTGTTGTTGACGGAAAAACCGAGGTTACCATTGACGGGATTTGCTATACCGTCTGCGCAGGTGAAGCCTTTATAATTTTTCCTAACCGTATCCACTCCTATGAGGATAACGGTAATATAAAGTGCTATCTATTCATATGTTCTCCTGAGGATACTGCGCCGTTTTCCGATATTTTTAAAGGCTATTTGCCCGAATGTCCTGTCTTTAAGCCCCTTGAGCCTGATGTCTTGCTTTCTGTTTTTTCTTCAGCGGCGAAGCGCGGTATGGAATTGGAGCGCGATCCTCATACGCCCTTTACTGCCGAGCATGTTCGCGCATATGCTCCTGCGGTGCTTTCCGAAATGTTGCCTGCCGTAAAGCTTAATCCCACTTCTGTCGCCGATCCCGATGCCACTCAGCGCATCTTGCTCTATTGTGACACTCATTATCGCGACGACCTTTCTCTCGATTTGCTGGCAAAGGAACTGGGATACAGTAAATATTATATTTCTCATGTGTTTGCCGCAAATGTAAAGACAGGCTTTGCTAAATATATTCGCTCTCTTCGCGTTAATGCAGCTAAAAGGCTTATCCGTCATTCAGATATGTCTATGACCGATATCGCTATTGATTCCGGATTTACTTCAATTCGCACCTTTAATCGCCAATTTTTTGCCGAGACGGGTATTACTCCCACAGATTACGCAAAAAAACGCAGAGGTTAATTAAGTCCCACGCTCTTTAAATATTGGTAGCTTCGTTTAAGGCAGTTAAAAGGATCCTCGCCGTAGGAGTCGTCCTGCTCGACAAAGAGGTACTGACTTCCTGCGCGGTCGCAAGCTGTGAAAACGCGGTCAAAGTTAATATTGCCCTCGCCGATTACAGCCATTTTTCCGTCAAAGCTCATATCCTTAAGATGTATACAGGAAACTCTGCCGCTGAATTTCTCGATCCAAGCAGCAGGGTCACCGCCTGCTGCTTGAATCCAATAGGTATCAAGAATGAAGCCTAATCCATCAAATTTTTCTGCCAAATGCTCAAGGAGAGTCTTATTGCCCTCTTTTTTGAATTCGTGATGATGATTGTGATACATAAGCGTCATTCCATTTTGCACTAAAACTTCGGCAGCATCTTTATAGCGGTTTACAAAGCTGTCAATTCCAAACTGCGCAAAATCATAATACCCAATTCCCACATTCTTACATCCAAAAGCAAGATGCTTTTGAGCAGTTTCTACGGGTTTATCTGCAATTTCATCAACAGGATAATGCGTAACGGGACAAATTAGTCCCGTTTCTTTTAATACTGCATTTAGCCAATCTCCGTCATAGGGACAGGTTCCGGATACTTGAACAGCGGTATATCCCATATCTGCAACCTTTTTTAGGGTTTCTTTAAAAGCTTGAGGTGTTTGGGTAAATGCACGCAAGGTATAGAGCTGTGCTCCGACAGTCATTTAAAATCTATCCTTTCAAAAAAGGGAGTGTCATAGACACTCCCTAATTATTATAGTTTACCTAGGATTATTCAGCAGTATTGCCCTTCTTTTTCTTAGAAGCAACGATTACTGCAACTACTACTGCTGCAACTACCACTACAGCTGCAATGATAGCAATAATAAGCGCCCAAGGCGTTGTGCCTTCCTGATTGCCGGGTTCATCACATGCAAGGAAGAACCAACCAATATTCTTAAGAGTAAAGGTTGCGGTTGCATTCTCTTCATCAATCTTTGCGCTCATGTTATCGTAGGTTTCATCGCCTGCGGTAGCAGAGGGATCAAGATATGCATATACATTATAATTCTTTCCGCCGCCGCTTGCTGCTGCGTCAAACTGCTCTTTATTTGCAGTTACCTTAACGATGATATCATTATCGGCAGCACCGACATCATAGGTAGCAACATTGTTTACATAGATGCTCATCTCGAAAACATAGTCGCCGACAACGGGATGGGGCTTTTCGCCGCGGATAATGCTGAGTGCGCCGCGTACTGCTTCTGCATCGTTACCGTCGCCATCCTTCTTGAAGGGAACGCTTGCCTTGAGGGAGAATTCAACACGTTCTGCATCTGCAGCAAGCTTATTGAAGTATGAACCCTTAAGAGTAACCTCAGCGCCTGCATACTTAAGAACAAAGGTCTTATCGGAATACTTTTCCTTAATAACAGCAGCATCAAAGATGTACTTCATTCTGAGGGTAGTACCCTGAACGTATGCTTCGGGATAAGGAAGAATTACGGTATTATCGGAATAGGTGGCATTGATGCCGAGGGTTTCAGCAGTAATCTGAATCTCTGCACCTGCATCGTCAAGAGCCTTGGTTCCAAGATTAGTGATATTTCCTTCTGTATCCTTTACAATGGTGGTCTTATCTCTAAGATACGGAGTCTCACCGTTCATATCGGTAAGCTTAAATGCTTCACCCTCATATTTAACGGTAACGAGCTGACCGTCCGAAGCCTTAACTTTAACTTCTTCGCCTGTATATTTGCTCATAATAGCTGCAAATACATCAGACTTGGTTGCATAGTCCGTAGCAGCATAGTCGGAAACGGTCTCTGCAGAAGCTGCAGGGACAGCCGAAGCAATAAGCGTCAGGCTGATAGCCGTCGCCATGAGTACGGAGAAAAGTTTGCACATTTTCTTCATAATAACACCTCAATTTAATTTTTGCGAAATAAATTTGCTTTATTCAAGAAGTAGTATAGACTATTTTTCCTTATTTGTCAACCCGAAAAACAAATAAAATGAAAAAATTTTTAATAAAAATTAAATATAACAAGTTACATTTGGCAATAAATGTTCAATTATGACATATTATTACAGTTGACAAGAGCAGCCTCAAAGTGATAAAATATATTCCCATATAAAAATACGGGGGCGTAAAGGTTTCGACGGGGATCTTGAAGCAGGATAAGCGAGCAGCGGAGATGCACCGCTTTAAAAGTATCAATTTAAAAAATAACTGATAATAATACAGTTGCACTTGCTGCTTAATTAAGCAGCCGTTTTCGCCCGAAGTACCGCGGTCGGGATGAAAGCGTCGTTTTGCGGTGAACGAGCCTGCTCTCGGGCTTTGGAGCAGTGCTTGTATAAGAAGCCTACCGTAACGCGTAGTCTGCCGTTTGACGCCGCGCGAAGGGAATTCTAAACAATCGGCTGCGCTCGGAGAAAGTCGTGTGGACGGGTTTTCGGACAGGGGTTCGACTCCCCTCGCCTCCACCAAATGGACATTGCACGAACACCTACTACTTCAAAGGCGGTTTCGCCATAGAAGAGTTCCTGTAATGTCACCACGAAAAAAACGAGAGTCAAGGTTTTAACGCCTTGGCTCGCGTTTTTTTACTATTCTTCTTTATTCTCGGTTTGTGTGTCTTTGATCTTTTCTTGCTGTTCGGCATAATACTTCTTCATTTCAGGCACAAGAAATATTTAATAAAAGAACTATCTTGCGATGATACATGGTAAGGTCCGTTCTCTTTCCAAGCCTTAAAAATCATATCTCTTTGATGTTTCAAGGGTGCGATACTCGTGTTTTTCGTAATATCCGATAAGGTTGCCGCTGTCATTACGCAGGGCTACCATATAAATATCCTTATTCTCTTTTTCGTTGTGATAGGTAAAGATGCTGTTATTTTTCTCGCTCGCTTTAAACCAAGAAACCACACGGTCAATCATTTCATTAGACGCGGCATTGTGACAATCCTTCAGGCTTTGTCCGATGAGGTTCCTTTTATATCTCTCGACTGCCGACGGATTCATATAAATAACAGTATGCTCCAAATCACAAATAACGATAGGTGCGCGGTCTTGCTCTATTATACTTTTAAAAAATATATTTAAATTCATGAGTCTCTTCCTTTTATGAAATTATCAGCCTTATTATATAGTACCGTTTATTCAAAATCAAGTAAAAAGCACTTGCCATGGCAAGTGCTTTTCTGTTTTAGATTTCAAACATTGTTACAAACCAGGGATGATGATACTCAAGCGCGGCGGTAAGATACTTACCGTGCTGAAGTCCCATATGGTAGCTGATGAGCAGCTCTCCGGGTGCAGAAATGTTATGATGCGCCTTGGCATTATAGTTCCACTGCTCCAAGGGATATCCGTCGTAATACTCAAGGGGAAGCTTGTATCTCTCATTTGCCCAATAAATATAGGTAAGCTCCTTAGAGAAGGGACCCATCTTATCATCGGCAACGGTAAAGGCAAGCTGACCGTCAATGGAGCCTGCGGTAAAGACGTTAAGGTACTTACCCTTGAACATACCGCTGTTAATGGGAGAAACACTGGCTTCATTACCAACGGCATAGTCGCCGATAACTGCTTTCATATCTGCGCAAACCATGGGATCGCCCTTTACCCATTCTTCGCCGCTCCAATATTCACGTTCTTCGTACTTGAAATAATTTTCCTGCTTGACTCTTGCAATAACCATTCTCTTACCAACGGTACGACCGTAAATATAGATGTATCCGTCGGGATTAGGCATACCGCTGTCTTCAGTATTTTCAAGCACTGCTTCAAAATGAATATGCTCATATTCGGGAAGATGGATATAATCGGGAACATCTTCAATTAAAAGCTCAGGAACCTTTGTCAGGTCAGGATAACCATCCTTGCCTAAAGGAAT
>CAYRPK010000035.1:0-1925 GCA_964426175.1 uncultured Eubacteriales bacterium
AGTACTTGTTAAGACCGCACTTCTTGTTGAATCGATCAACACGTCCGCCGGTATCAACCAATTTCTGCTTGCCCGTAAAGAACGGAGGGCACTTAGAGCAAACGTCAACACGAAGTTCCTTCTTAGTGGAAGAAGTCTCAATTACATTACCGCAAGCACAGGTAATGGTCGTAGCCTCATACTTAGGATGAATTCCCTGCTTCATGTTATCACCTCTTTCAGTTCTCATAGCCAAATAATATTATCACATTATCAGACAAATTGCAAGTAGATTTTTTGATTTTTTCATTTTTTTAATAATTTTAACAATTATTGCTCTTTTTTTGATTGGCAAAGAGAAACTACAGCAGCCGAAATCGGTGATGGAAAAAGCCGTCCGCCCAAGGCGACCAGAAGCCCCGAAAGATTACAAAATACATTCCTTCTTCCAGCCAGCATTGCTTTAACACCTATCTCAGCAACAGCGGTGGCATCAAGTGCTGCAGCGCCTTTAAATGCTGAATATATTTTCGATTTTCTTACTGCTGCTCGGTCGGCAAAGCCTGTATCGGTAGGACCGGGGCAAAGCGTCGTAACCGTAACTCCTGTGCCGCTGCATTCGTAGGCAATTGCATTTGAAAAAGAGGATACAAATGCTTTACTTGCATAATATATCGACATAAGCGGTCCCGGTGCATAGGCGGCAATAGACGAAATATTAAGTATTTTTCCGTAGCCGCGTTTTTTCATATTGGGCAAAAATAGCTTTGTCATATGCATAAGGCACAAAATATTAAGCTTAATCATATCACTGTCCTTGCCCCAGCTTGTTTCATCATAGTATCCGAAATTACCAAATCCTGCATTATTAACAAGTATATCAGGGTGAATATTACGTCTGCATAACTCATCAAAAATACTTTGTGCAGAATCCTCCTTTGTTAAATCAAAACAAAGAGGCAGAACACTGATATAAGGATATTTTTCAATTATTTCTTCTCTTGCACTAAAAAGCTTCTCTCGGTTACTCGAAACAACAACCAAATTATATCTCCGTGCCGCAAGCGAAAAACAAATCTCCTTTCCAATGCCTTGCGATGCCCCTGTTACCAAAGCTGTTCTTGACATACAAAAATCCCCTCTTCATGAAAATACGGTGTGTGAAACTTCACACACCGTATTATACGTTAAAATAAGCGAAATATTATTCAGCTTCAGTTTCGGTCTCGGTTTCCGCTTCTGCTTCAGTTTCGCCTTCTGCTTCAGCTTCGGGACCGTAAACTTCGAATTCCCAAACCTTGGGGCTGTACTTAGTTGAGCTCTTGTAAATCTTGGTACGAACACCCTTTACATCTGTAGCCTCAAAGGTGATAACGTCAGCCTCAGCAACACCTGCGGTTTCAGTTTCGATGTAAGTGTACTCTGCGTCTTCAAGCTCTTCCCAATCTTCACCGTCGGTGGTTACTTCAATAACATAACCCTCAGTGGAGCAAACAGGTCTTGAACCGAATTCATAATAAATCTGAAGCTCATTAATGGTAACAGCCTCTTCCCAGGTATAACCTACATAGATACCATCTTCAAATACCATTGCAACATGCCAAGAAGCACCTTCATCAGTGGTATATGCGTTGGGAGTTTCTTCAGTTATAGGATTGTCGGCATCTTCATCGGTATTATTGCTCTGATACTGCCAACCTGCTGCCAAGTTGCCGTCATTCAGATTCTCTTTTACGGATGTACCATCGTAATACTCGTCGCTACCGTCATCAATAACAGTTCCGGTTAATGCAAAATTTTCTCTTGTAGGCTCAGGATCTGCAACGCTCACTGTACTGCTTACTTCAGGAACACTGATGGTAGATACAGTACTTACAGTCGATGCGGTACTTGCAGTAGATGCAGTACTTGCGGTATCATCTCCACCACAGGATGCAAGAGCAAGA
>CAYRPK010000035.1:2025-9575 GCA_964426175.1 uncultured Eubacteriales bacterium
TGCAGTAGATGCAGTACTTGCGGTATCATCTCCACCACAGGATGCAAGAGCAAGAACCATACTAAGTGCTAAAGAAATTGCTAAAAGCTTTTTCATGATAAAACCTCTCTTTATTTGAAGTTTAAACAACCTGTCAAGTTATAATTATTCAGCTTCGGTTTCAGTATCAGCTTCAGTATCAGCTTCGGTTTCAGTATCAGCTTCAGTCTCAACTTCTCCAACAACGCCAATTACTTCAACTTCATAAACCTTGGGAGAATATTTACCCTCACTCTTATAAATGACAACTCTTACGCCGGTAACATCTTCGATGGATTCGAATACGCAAGTATCGTAAACGCCGTCACCGGTAGCATAAGTCCACTCTGCATCTTCAATTTCTTCCCAATCTTCACCGTCGGTGGTATATTCGATAACATAACCGTCGGTAGAAGCGGTAGCTCTTGATGCGTCCTCAAAAAGAACATTTACTTCGGTAATTGCAGCAGCCTCTTCCCAAATTACACCAACAAAAATAGGATCATCACCGTAATCGTGAGTCTGGCCTTCACCAAGAGTATCATTAAGCTGCCAGCCTGTGGTAACGTCGCCGTCGAATGCAAGGTCAGCGGTAAAATCAATACCGTCACCACTGTAAATATCCTTTTCATTACCGTCATAGAAGCCTTCTCCGCCAAGTGCAACATTGGTTTCAGTATTGCCTGCTTCTTCACTTACAGTAGAAGATACTTCAATGGAAGGAGTGGAGATTGTGGAAACAGTGCTTACAACAGAAGCGGTGCTTGCAGTAGAAGCGGTGCTTGCAGTAGAAGCAGTGCTTGCAGTGTCATCGCCGTCGCAGGATGCGAGAGCGAGAACCATGCTGAGTGCTAAGGACATTGCTAAAAACTTTTTCATTTGAAATAGACCTCTCTTTCAATTATGACGAAAGCGTACTAAAAAGCCACTTTCGGTTATTAAGTTGAGTTAATATTAACATTAATGTTATTCAATGTCAACACTTTTAAGCAATTTTTTAATTTTTTTTATTGCAAAAATACTATTTTTTCGTCAATAATACTGACTCTTATAATGCCCTTGTTTTTTTTAATAGATTTATCCAAAAGTCTTTCGCTGAGTGCATCCTCTATCTTATTTTGTATAGTTCTTCGCAACGGTCGTGCGCCGTATATCGGGTCAAATCCCACATTTGCCACATATTTAATTACACTTTCATCAAACTCGGCATCCAGCCCGATTTCACGTATACGCAAGATTAAAGTGTTTATCATTTTAGCCGCAATTTCCTCGATATTTTCCTGCGTCAACTGCGAAAATACGATAATATCGTCAATCCTATTTAAAAATTCAGGACGAAAGGCGTTTTTCAGCTCCTTCATAACCTCATCTCGCATAACATTCGACGGTAAAGCTCCTTCCGAGTCTCTACCGAAGCCGAGTGCCGCACGGCGCTCGGTAATTTTGCGTGCACCCACATTTGACGTCATTATTATGACGGTATTTTTAAAATCCGCCTTTCTTCCCTGTGCGTCGGTTAATATGCCATCCTCCAAAATTTGAAGTAAAACATTAAAAATGTCGGGATGAGCCTTTTCGATTTCATCAAAAAGAATAACGGAATAGGGTTTTCTTCTCACCTTCTCGGTAAGCTGACCACCCTCATCGTAGCCCACATACCCCGGTGGTGAGCCAACCATTTTTGAAACACTGTATTTTTCCATATACTCGCTCATGTCTATTCTTATTATAGCATTTTCATCTCCGAAAAGTGCCTCAGCTAACGCTTTTGAAAGCTCAGTTTTTCCCACACCAGTGGGCCCTAAAAATATAAAAGAGCCTATAGGGCGTTTAGGGTCTTTAAGTCCAACTCGTCCTCTTCTTACTGCTCGCGCCACTGCCGCTACCGCCTCATCCTGTCCCACTACGCGTTCATGCAGCACCTTTTCCATATTAATAAGTCGCTCGCTCTCTTCCTCTGTAATTCTCGTTACGGGTATTCCCGTCCATTGAGATACGATTTGTGCTATGTCTGCTTCTGTTACCACGCGTTTTTTTCTATCATTGTCCTTTTGCCAATTGCTTCTGTTTTCGGCAAGCTTATGTTTTATATCCTTTTCGCCGTCACGAAGCCTTGCCGCTTCTTCAAAGTCCTGAGATTTTACTGCTTCTTCTTTCTGTGCACAAAGCATTTTCAGCTCTTCTTCCAATTGCTTAATATCTCTGGGTACAGTTGAGGCACGCAGCCTTACTCTTGATGATGCTTCGTCTATCAAGTCTATGGCTTTATCGGGTAGAAACCTATCTCCAATATATCTGTGTGATAACTTTATCGCTGCAGTTATCGCCTCATCTGTCACAGTAACATTATGGTGCATCTGATATTTATCACGTAATCCGTATAAAATCCGTTCTGTCTCAGCTTCGGTAGGCTCCCCAACTGTCACCGATTGAAATCGGCGTTCAAGTGCGGCGTCCTTCTCAATAAATTTTCGATATTCGTCAATTGTTGTAGCCCCGATAACCTGTATTTCACCGCGCGCCAGCGAAGGCTTTAAAATATTTGCAGCATCCACAGCACCCTCTGCGGCACCTGCGCCTATTATTGTGTGAATTTCATCAATAAAAAGTATTACATTGCCTGATTTTTTAACTTCATCAAGAACATTTCTAATCCTCTCCTCAAAATCGCCTCGATATTTTGTTCCTGCTACCATACCCGTCATATCAAGACTGATAACACGTTTATCTTTAAGCGTTTCAGGCACTGCATTTTTATGAATTTTTTCGGCAAGCCCCTCTATAATTGCGGTTTTACCCACACCTGGTTCGCCTATAAGGCAAGGATTATTTTTTGTCCTGCGTGACAGAATTTGAATTACTCGTTCTATCTCCGTTTCTCTGCCTATGACAGGATCAAGCTTTCCGTCAGACGCCATTTCAGTCAAGTCCCTGCCATACTTATCAAGAAGCACCGTATCCTTTGAATTCTGTCGTCGGATATTTTTACTCGCGCTTTTACACGATTTTTGCGGAGATGAGATTTCCTCTCCCAACAAATCAAGAATACCCGAATAAAGCTCACGCGGATCGGAGCCCATCTCTGCAAGTATCCGTACTGCAACACTATCCTCCTCCCTGAGAAGTCCCATCAGCAAATGCTCTGTTCCCACATAAGGACTGTCCAGACTTCTCGACTCAAAGAAGGCAAGCTCTATCACTTTTTTTGCACGCGGCGTTAAATCTGCGGCAGTAACGGCCGATACATCACCTCTGCCCGAAATCTCCTCTACACGCTCCTCAACCTCCTCATGCGTAATACCCGCATTTGAAAGCACATTCGTAGCAACACCCGTGCCTTCATCTATAAGGCCAAGCAGGATATGCTCACTTCCTATATAATTGTGTCCCATTATTCTGGCATTGTCCAAAGCAAGGTTCAGTGCTGTTTCTGCTTTTTTTGTAAAACTTATATTCATTTTATCTGCAACCCTTTCAAAAAGTTATGTATAACAAGTAGTGTGTTTTAAAATTTTTGACACTTTCTCATCTCATATACTTATTTATGCCTATTCTTTTCCCTCATCGTACCGACTTGTAACATTTATCCGCACTTTTCATATTATGACATTGAAAACAACTGAAAGGGGGACGCAAGTTATGGGATGCAACTTTTTCGGATGCGATAAGTGCACGATGAGCCTTATCATTGTCATTATCCTCCTTCTCACCGCGTTTAACGACTAATCAGGTAATTTTCCCCATATACAGCGCCGTAAACGTAACCGCATGTGTACGGCGCTGTATATTTTTTGTCAAAAATTTTACTACCATTTTTTCTAAATATGTGTTATACTGTTATTAATTAATATCTTAAGGATGATTTAAACATGCCGCCAAGTAAAAACTATTTAATAAACTTTTCATCGTGGGACGGTTTCTTCTGTGTTCCACAGGAAATTGTAGACCGGCACCTAAAGCTTGCATCTCCCAATGCCATAAAAATACTGTTATACATACTTCGTCATGGGAAAACCGATATAAACCAGCAAGCTTTGGCAGAAAAATTATCTCTGCCTGAAAGTGCTGTCGCAGATTCTCTTATGTATTGGTGCGGCGCGGGAATTTTAATTTCATCCGATAGTCAGAATAATTTAATTACTGCCCCCACTGCCAAAGAACCGCCTGTAAATTCTGAGCCTGTCAAATCCACATATAATAAATCTTCAGCGGCACCACGTCCCAATTATTCAAGCGAGGATGTTGCCAAGGCTTTAGAAAAGCGCGAAGATCTCAAATATCTTCTTTCTCGCGCAGAAGAAATATTTGCCCGTCCGCTTTCAAACAGCGCAATTATGACTCTGTTTACGCTATGTGATTGGGAAGGAATATCGGCAGACATCATTTGTATGGTAATGGAGCGCTGTTTTAATCAAAACAAGCTGTCTATGAGCAATATTTCAAACGAAGCTCGCCGTTGGCATAACGACGGCATCAATACCGTTGCCGACGCCGACCGATATATAATTGAGCTTGACGAAAGGCAAAGTCTGTACAATAAGGTGAAATCCGCCTTCGGTATCGGTCAACGCAATTTTTCTAAGAAGGAACGTAATTTTATTGACTCTTGGCGAAAAGATTTCGGCTATGATATAGATATGATAACTATTGCCTTTGATACATGCGTAAACGCAAAGGGTTGCATGAGCTTTTCATATATAAACTCTATTTTAAGCAATTGGAATGCAGACGGAGTCAGAACTCCCGAGCAGGCAGAGGAACGTGACAGAAAGTTTAAGCAGGCAAACAAGAAAAGTACTGCCAAGAAAAATGTTTCCTATGATCTTGAAAGTGAAGCAAAAAATGCGTTCAGTAAATTCGGACAGCCTAAAAACTGAATTATCGAAAGGATTGATTGAAAATGGCATTCTCACCTCTTAACAATCCCGAACTTTTGGCAGAAGTGTTCGGTTTAATCAGAAAAAGCAGATATTCCGCTGAGGCTCAGGCAGACGAGCGACGTATGCAGTTAAAGCTTATCTCATCTGAATTTGCCGCAATCGACAGCGAACTTCACGAAACAGGAAGCGCAATTTACAATATTCTTTCGAGCGGAAACAATATTAAGGAAAAAATGGAAAGCCTTGCGCAAAGAAACCTTGAATTGCAAGAAAAACGCAATAGATTTTTAAAAGATAATGATTTGCCCGAAAATTATCTTTCCCCTGTTTACGGATGCAGCATGTGCAACGACAGCGGCTACATAAACGGGGAATACTGTCATTGCGTGCATGATTTATATAAGCGCCTTAATGCAAAGAAGATTAACGAAGCCTCTCCTCTGCGACTTTCAAATTTTGATACTTACGACATTTATCTTGTTCCCGAAGAAGGAAATGCGCGACGTCACATGAGCGATGTTCTTTCGTATTTAAAGGATTATGTTGCTCAATTTTCCGAAAAAAGTAAAAATCTCTATTTTTACGGTCCCACAGGACTCGGTAAAACACATCTCTCCCTTGCAATTGCAAATACGGTTGCAAGTACAGGCAAAAATGTTATATATTGCAGTGCCCCTTCGATTTTTCAGCAAATCGCGGATGAACGATTTGAGCGTATACCCATGGAAGGTACAGAAAGAAGTCTTATTGAATGTGACCTGCTTGTTATTGACGATTTGGGCGCCGAAATGATCACTCAGCTTTCACAATCAATTCTATATAATATTATTAATTCTCGAATTCTCCGTAACCGTCCTACAATTATCAGCTCTAATATAGATATTGATAAACTTGATAATTATTACCACGAAAGAACCGTTTCGCGAATAGCCTTCTCTTTCGACATTGTTCCGTTTATCGGGCGAGATATGCGTCAGATAAAAAAACGACTCGAAAATTCGTAGCATCTATTAAATTTTGACAATTTCATTTATCTCTTGACAAAACGGCTGTAAAAGTATATTATATTTCAGTAAATTATTCTGATTATTTTGCGTGTAATTGCCGCAATTTTTTAAAGAAAGGAATTGGCATAATCTTGAAAAAGATAATTTCTGTAATACTTCTTCTCAGTATGAGTTTATCTGTATTTGCCGGCTGTGATGATGGCTCAACGGTAGCTTCATCGGGAGTTTCCTCCGCCGCTTCAAATACAACAAATGCTTCAACTTCTTCTGTCACTTCAGACTCGAACACCTCTGCTTCCGGTGCTTCTGATGCTTCTGTTATGTCAGATCTTACTGCAAGTGATGTAAGTGAACTTCTTTCGAACAATACAGGTGAAGGTCAGAAATTCAGTGTTCCCGAGGATGACTATATCATTCCTCCTGAAACAAACGACGATAATCTGTATTATTACTACAACTGTCTTTCCGAATCTTTAAGAGATGCGTATTGCCGCCTTACCGCAGCAATAGCCAACTGTGAAATGACCTGTCAGCTTGCCTCTGCTCCTACAGAAGAGGAATTGAGCCTTCTCTATACTTGCATAACTTTCGACCAACCTCAGTTCTTCCATATTTATGCTTATGAACAGGCAAATCACTTTACTTACAGTCCCTCCGACAAATCCGTCATTTATATAATGTATGATTTTCAGATTTCGGAAACCAATGCAGCACCCGATATTGATGCAATAACTGAATATTATAACCAAATTCAGGCAAACATCAAGGAGCCCATTGAAGAAGCACAAAAATATAAATCTACCTATGACCAAATATCTTATCTCTATTATTGGTTAGTTGACGGAACTCAGATTTCTTGGTCTGATCACAACGAACATCCCCATTCCACCATCAAAGAGCTTCTCATTGATAAGCACGGTGTTTGTATCGGTTATGCTTTGACTCTTTCTTACCTTTATCGTCAGTTAGGTATTGTTACCACTATCGGCTCGGGTATAAACAGTTCCAATGTTCAGCATACATGGTGTATCGCCAAAGTGGATGGTAAGTATTACGCTTGTGATGCCTATTTCGGCAATGAGCATCGTGTCAACTTCGAACATTCTTCGGCAGAATATCTTTTAATGGAAAATTATGATACCGAAGAAAAGATGCAGGTAACTCCTTACGCAATTATTGCCGGACCTACACTCGGATAAATTTTGCTTTACGGCAGATACTTATAATGAAAAATTTTGAAAGGAACAGAAATATTATGATTACTAAAAATTCTATCATTGGCGATGTACTTGACAATTATCCCGACACTGCTGAATTCTTCCTTGAAATGGGTATGCACTGTCTCGGTTGTCCTTCGGCAAGAGGTGAAAGCATCGAAGGTGCCTGTGATGTTCACGGCGTAGATGCTGACAGCTTCGTTGAAAAGCTAAATGCTTTTATTGAAGGTTAATTAAAGGGCGGTTAGGCACAGGGGGAACTTCTTGTTTCTCCCTGTTTTTTTAAAGCAAGGAGTGTCAATCATCATATGAGTATTTCTTTAACTCCGCGACTAAGCCTTATCGCAAGCTGTGTTCGTCAAGGCTGCCGTGTTGCCGATATCGGTACCGATCACGCATATATTCCCGTATATCTTGTTAAAAACGGT
>CAYRPK010000036.1:0-9510 GCA_964426175.1 uncultured Eubacteriales bacterium
GCAGGGTCATCATCAATTACGCAGACAACACGTCCGTTAAATTTGCCGTTGTGAGCGATATCACGAATGACCATGTGGCCTGCACTACCGCTGCCTATTACCATAACTCTACGGAAAGAAGAGCTTTCTGCCGCTTCAATAGCAGCGTGTGTACGCTTAGTACTGTTAACAGAGAAAACATGAATGACCATTCTGTAACCGACAATGCAAAAAACCGAAACCGCCGAGCCTACGAAGTATGCTGCAGTGCGTACTCTGTGACCGAAAGCACAATATTCGAGCAACCAACAAGTAATCCAGGCAGAACATATCAGCATAACAAGCTTCAGAATGTCCACATATCGAGCAAAACGCCACATAATACGGTAAACACGCATGAAATAATAGCCAAGTGCATAAATAATGGCAATTATAGCGATATTAACTAAATAGGTAATTACAAAGTTGCCTGCGTTGCCTGAAGTAAGTTCATACCAAAAGCTGTTTTTTGTGAGCCAAATAGAGACGAAAAAAACGACGCTCATTACAATTATGTCTGAAATAAAATATGCTGCTATTTTCAGGTATCTCTGGAATTTATTATTTTTTACTTCACACACCTAAAACGACCACCTTAAACGTTTTTTATTCCACATGTTGCATTATAGCACTTTTCATTACAAATGTCTACTGATAATTATATAGAAATTTTAAGAAAAAGTGACAATGTCTCCGTAAAAATGCCCAAAATATAACGTTTAAAATTATGCACTATGCTAAAAGTAAAAGCCACTATTGAATTAAAGAATTTGCTTTGGTATAATAACTTAAGTAAAAATAACCCATAGGAGGTAATTATTTTGAGTAAACTCAGATATGTCAATATCAAGCAGGGTAGCGATACATCTACCGAATTTTCAAACGGTAACACGCTCCCTTATACCATGGTACCCCACGGTATGATTTCCTTTGCACCTATGACTGATAAATCCAGCTGCTTCTTCCAGCCGCGCAGTCACCGTCTTTTTGGTTTAAGACTGACTCATCAGCCTTCTCCTTGGATCCATGACTACGGTCACATTCTCTTCATGCCGCAGACGGGCGGATTTAATTCCAATCCTGATGCACGTATTTCGTCTTACAGACCTAACGAGGCTATTCTCCGTCCTGATTATATCAAGATTGGTTTCTACCGTTACGGTACGGAGTTGGAGCTTGCTCCTACCGAGAGAGGCGCAGCATTCCGCTTTACCTTTGACGGACGTGATACACCGCGTCTTTCTATCTTCTCGTTCGATTTTGAATCCGAATATCATGTAGACGTTGAAAAGCGCGAGCTTACCGGCTTTACCAGAGCTATCAACTGGGGTGGTAATGCGGAAAAGTTTGCAGAGTATTTTGCAATGAAGTTTGATGCTGAAATCGACGTTGAAAAGACTGAAATTCAGTATTTTGATAAGCAGCATCAGGGAACTGACGTCGCCGCAAAGGGTTGTCATATTTCCGTTGCATTCAAGTCCAATGTGGTTAATGCTTCCTTTGCAACCTCATATATTGATGTTGAACAGGCAAAGATTAATCGCGACAGAGAAATTGGAAATAAGACTCTTGAAGAAGTCAGAGCAGAAGCTATCGCGCTTTGGGATGAAAGACTTGATAAGGTTGAGCTTGAAGGCAAGAATGAAGAGCAGATGAAGACCTTCTACACCTGCCTTTACCGCGCTCATACCTTCCCCCATAAGTTCCATGAAATTACTGCAGACGGCAAGGTTATCCACTATGACCCCCGCACCTGTACTGTTCGAGATGGCGTTTCTTACGTAGATAACGGCTTCTGGGATACGGGTCGTACCTGCTACAGCTTCTATTCGATTTTCTGCCCCGAGCAGCTTACCGAGATGGTTCAGGGCTTTGTCAATATCTATAACGATACCGGATGGTTGCCCAAATGGATAGGCCCCGGCGAGATCGGCGCAATGCCCGGCACCTTTATCGACTGCATAATCGCAGATGCCGCAGTTAAAGGACTTTTAAGCACTGAGCTTATGGAAAATGCCCTTGAAGGTATGATTAAGCATGCTGAGAATTTACCCGACAGTCCCCAGAGCGGACGTTCGGGAATTCAGGCATTCAAAGAATTAGGATATGTTCCCTATGAAGGCTTCGGCGAGAGTGTCAACCATACTCTTGACTATGCCTTCGGCGATTTCTGTATTGGTCAGGTCGCGACTGTTCTTGGCAAAAAGGAGCTTGCAGATAAGTATTATGCACGTTCCTTCTATTACCGTAATCTTTATAATGCCGATGTCGGCTTTATGGTCGGTAAGAGCAAGGATGGCAAATGGCGCGAAGATTTCGACGAATTTGCATGGGGCAGAGATTACTGCGAAGCAGGCGCATGGCAGGGCACATGGGCAGTATTCCACGATATTATGGGACTTGCAGACCTTATGGGCGGCAGAGAAAAGGCATTAGAGAGAATAGAACAGCTTCATTCCATGCCTCCTATGTTTAAGACGGGCGGATATTGGTTTGAGATTCACGAAATGTCTGAAATGGCTGCAGTGGATTTCGGTCAGTGCGCAATATGCAATCAGCCCAGCTTCCATCTGCCTTATCTTTCGGCAGCACTCGGAAAAATGTCTACCACTCAGCAGGTATGCCGCAGAATTGCAAGCGAGCTTTTCTCAGCTAATGATGACGGCTTCCCCGGTGACGAGGATAACGGCTCAATGAGTTGTTGGTATGTGTTTACCACCCTCGGACTTTATCCCTTCTGCGTAGGCAGCGGCGAATATGTTTTAGGTGCACCTTTGTTTGATAAGGCTACTGTTAAGCTCGATAACGGCAACACCTTGACTATCATTGCCGAGGGCAACAGCCCCAGCAAGAATTTCGTCAGCGAAATTACGCTTAACGGCGAAAAGGTCGAAACAAGCTATCTTACCCATGAGCAGGTAATGAAGGGCGGCACACTCGTATTCAAGATGAGTGCAATGCCTAATAATCAGCTTCTCCCCGAAGATAAGCTCCCCTTAAGCATGAGCAGAAAGTAAGATTGATTAAAAATCCTCTGAGTATCAAAACTCAGAGGATTTTTGCGTCTGTAAATATTCTGTCTTACCAGCCCGAAGTTACGTTTACAGTTGAATCTTCGCTCGGGGAATAATAAATGTGAGTATCATCTTCACCGAATTTCTCAAGTAATTTCTCGTAAGTTTCTTTATTTAACGAAAAACATATGTCTTCCTCAAAGACAATACCGTCAGCATAATACATATCAAGTCTGACAATAACATCGTCCTTATTCAAAGGAGCCTCCATACTGTCATAAAGTAAAGAAAGCATAGAAGTTATCTTTTCGTAATCCTTTTTATCGTCGGCTTCACCTTTAACATAGTGATACCATGTGTGGAACAGACGGTTACCATACATTTTTTCATTGACTTCGATAGAAATGTAAATGTTGCTTTTATCAAATGTGCTGCCGGATAAAGCGTCGGAGATATCCTTGATTTTGGCAGAAGAGATACCGACCTGACCGTCAGCTACAAGTAAAAGATTAAACGTTTTTGGAGTGTATTCGAGAGTTATGGGATAGCTTACGTGAAAATAATTGCCGTCTACACTACCTGAAACAATTAAAGATACTTTGTCTATACGCTGACTCTCAAAAGAGGTTTCATATGCATTTTTTTCGTCAGAGGAGAGTGCCTTGTATTCCTCGGCAAAGGATTGCCATATCGCATTGGTGTCAGCATTGGTCAGATCATCGAAAAGCTCCATTTTATCAGTGAGCGTTATATTTGAAATTTCGTCATTGTCGGGAATTGAAAACTGTATCTCCGCATAACCGTCGCTTGATATGATAGTGTTAGTCAGAGCTTCAGCATTTTCCACAGTAAACGGAAGACGTCGGTAAACGGCTTTTCCCTTTTGAGTGACAAAGGTAACCTTCCGCCATGTAACATCAGGCGAATATACATATGAGGAAGACATATAATTTGGTTGTCGTGGAGAATTTGATGCATCAATATTGGATAGATAATCATTCAGCGTTTCGCAAGCAATCTCAATGCTGTTACTGTCGGAGAGCTCGACTTTACTTGCAAGAAGATTGACGTAGGAATTACCGGAGTCAGACTCTATGTTCAGTGAAAAATATATACATTTGATTTCTTCGACTTGAGGATTAAAAGAATAAACCGCATTTTCTGTAATTTTAAAAGCTGTAGCAAAAGACAGCGCGCCTAAAATTACCACGCCAAAAAATGGTATTGTTTTAATGAGCTTTTTGTTACCTCGCGCGGTGATTATTTCGTAAAGAAAATAAACCGCAACGGAGATAGTTAAAGACAAAGCAAATATCAGCAGATATGAGGTCGTAGCCTTTAAATAAAGTGCCATAGCCGCGATTATAGCGGAAGGCAGAGAAACAAGACACCTTAAACAATGCTGAACTATGGGGTGTGATGTAGCTTTTTCTGCATTTTCTGAGGCGCGGCGAGTGAAAACAAAAATGCCGATAAAAAAGCAGACCGCGCCTAAAACAAGTGCATATAGTATGGAGGCGGTAGTGCCAAAGGAGTCAATTGATAAATATTCAAAATAGTAACTTTTAAAACCGTCATCCACTATGGATGTGGGTTTAGCACTCTGAAAGAACTGTAACGGTATCACAAAATCAGGGTCAAAGAAGGAACTTGACACCGTATCGATCATAATTATGTCAATATAGCTGGATACAAAATATTTAAACAGTACTGCCAATGTGCGCACGGAAAGGGTCATGACTAAAAAAGCAAATACTGTGGATGGTACGGTACCTGTAACAGATACGACAATAAGCATTATCGACATAAGTACGAAGGCCGAAACAAGACAAGCAATAAGGCAGACGGTGGGAACATCAAGGGAAAAACTTACATGAGGGCTTAAAAAGTAGATGGCTGTCATAATAATGAGCGGAGCAACGATTATCACGGCGATCCAGGTCAACGCAGAAGCATAGTAGCTTATGCTGACGGTTAGCCTTTTATATGGCAGAGAATGAAAGAAATCCGAGCTGTTGCGGTTGTTTAAAAATGAGAACTGAAGCATGATTGCCATGGGCGATAAAACCATAATTACTGCAAGAGGAGAAAAAAACATTTTATGGGTTGCAACAATATAAGATGCACTGATATAGCAGTCATAGACCTCCGCAAGAGCAAAAAATCCACCCAAAAGGCAAACCGATGCTAAAGCGGCTATGCCGAAAAACTTTAACCGTAGCAGTCCGTCAATATAGAGCTTTTTTGATATAATTTTTTTCATTTGGATTCGGTCGTCCTTTCGAGTGTTGGTATAGTATCCATAGACACTATCAAATACAATAAAAAACGTTTGGAACAACGGTATTATATTCACGGTAGTTATTGGTAAGCGTTTCATATGTTTCTTGGGATATTGAAAAAAATGCATTATGGGTTTGACCACTACGGTCAATTAAAATGAGGGTTGCTGAATACGTTTCCGACAAGATAGCGTTATCAGCACTATCATCTAAAACAGTCATCATAGATGACACTGTTTCAAGAGAACCACTGTTATTGACCTCGAAATCAGCCACAAAATCCCAATTGGAGTAGTCCGGAGTGTCGTTTAAAAGCTCACTGAGCGGTGCTATCTTCAAGGTCAAGCACCATGGCTCGATATTGTAGGGATCTTCATATGCAGCATCAAGCTCTTCATGAATCAAAGAAAAAACTTCATCGGCATTGATTAAACTGAATAAATACTGAGCAGACTCAGGCGTATTGCTTGTAATGCAGTAGAAGGATTTACTGCTTAGGTCATTGGCATTAACGTTAACTGTAAAATAACCGTAGGCGAAGAAGTTACTATAGTCGATAGATTTGATTATTATTTTTTCTTCTTCCGGAAGCGATGCGTATTCCGTTGCAAATATATTCCAAAGTTTGGCGGTTTCTTCCTTAGTAAACTCATGAAATAGCTCGTATGTATTGCTTCTAAAATATACCGATTGAATAATTTCTTTTGAAGGCAGATCAATGGTCGCATCAATACAGGCTTGATTTTTAGCTATATTTGTACGAAGAAACTGATAATCGGAAGATTTCAGGCTTATACTACGATAAACGGTTGTGCCGTTTTTCATGTTGAATTCCACGGTAACCGTATTATCGGAAACATTGGATATGCTCGGATAGTCCAAATACATACATAAATCATTGCACGCGGCAGAAATGATAGTTTCGTCAGTAAAATTAATGGTTGAAATTATCCCGTCTTCGTAGTCACTGGGATTATTACTGTAGATTTTATTGATTCCGTCGCAAAAACGGACGCTTTCCACCTTATCAGGGGTGGGACGAAACGAATTGGCGGTCCATTGAACAGCGCCTATACCTAAAAAGAAACTGACTGTGAGGGCGGCAACTCCGAAAAGATATGGTGTGGCTTTACGAAAACCCGAAAAGCTCTTGGTCGTTACAAATTCGTAAAAGTAGAAGCAGAAAACCGACAAAACAATAAAAATGAAGAATATAAACGGAGAATATTTATAAAGATCAAAGGAGCTTAAAAGATCATCTTCCCAAAGTATAACCGACACAGCTACGATACAAAAAAGAGAAGGTGCTATACAGCGGCAGATATTATTAATTATAGGTGGAAGAGAAATATTATTTGAATTTTCCGCCTTGCGTTTACAAAAAACAATATGCCCTACTATAAATGCCGCGATGCCTATTAAAAGACTGTATATCATTGCCGAAGTATTGGAAAACAGGCTCCATATCAAATCGGCAGACCAAAAGGCGTAAATGAAGCCGTAAGAGAGCATGACGTTACCCCATGTAAAGGATAAACCGACAGGGAGGAAAAATGATGGATCCAAGTATCCGCCGAAGATATATTCCAAATTCAATACAGGAGCGGTTAAGGAAATAATTAAGGTTATAATCAGCAAAATTATTCTGAAAGAGAAGGCACATAAAAAGTAAAATAATACGGCAGAAATACTGCTGTTCATTGCCGATAAAGCCACAAGCATGACGGACATCATAATAAATGCACAGAGGATGTAACCAAAGGTTATGGTAGCAATTGCTGAAATTTGAAGAGGAGATGATGTGAAAATCACACAGATAATCGAGGTTATGACCGTCGGAACTAATATAATTGCGGCGATCCAGGTGAATGTTGCAGCAAAATAACTTGTGCATATTGCCTGCCTTTTAAATGGTAAAGAAAGATGGTAATCAGAGGAATTGCGTTTATATATAAATTTAAACTGACTGAGCAACAAAAACGGCGAAAACAGCGGCACTAAGTGCAAAAACGAACACACAACCAGCTGCGTAGCTGCTGTATTTTGGTCGGACGGAAAGTCAATCACTATTGCTACGGCATAAAACAGGCATATTGCAGAAAAGATACAAACAGCTGTTATGCTGAAACGCATCTGTTTTTTGAGCCCGTCAATATAAAGCTTTTTTGAAAAAAGGTTTCGCATACAACACTACTCCTTATTATCGGTCTCTGTGCTTTTTCCGACATTATACCCCAAGGCTTGGGCTTCGCAAATGAACACCTCGTCGAGAGTTAACGGAAGTATATCGAGAAGCGCAGGCGACAACGATTTTAATCTTTCTTGGACTGCATCAGCATTTTTGCGAACTATAAAATTAGCCACTGAACCGTTTTGAATATAATTCGTGAGTGCCATTTCATCGAATAAGCTTTGGTCAAAGGGCGTGCTAAAGGCTATCTGCACCTTGCAAAATGAGGTTTTGATGTTATCAATGCTACTTTCTAAGATGATTTTTCCCTTATGCAAAAGCGCAAGATTATCACAGGTGTCCTCTAATTCTCTGAGACTGTGTGAGGATATGATTACAGTAGTTTTATTTTCCAAAACATCTTCGTATAAAATCTCCTTGAACGCACTTCTGACAATAGGGTCTAAACCGTCAAAGGTTTCGTCAAGAATCAGATATTCAGGGCATAACGATAAAGCCAGAATTGTTGCAGTCTGACGCTTCATACCCTTTGAAAAGGTATTGATATATGCGTTTTTGTCAATATCAAAATGTTTGATAAGTTTGTTCAATCTGTTTAAATCAAAATTAGGGTAAAGAAGCCTCAAATGCTTTGCGGCAGTTTTTATAGTCGAACGGTGAGGAAAATACAGGTCATCGGGAACATATGCAATATTTGCCTTGACTGTGGGATTTTCGTACACAGGCTGTCCGTCAACCGTGATGATGCCGGAATCGGCTTTGTAGACACCGCAAAGAAGCCTCAAAAAGGTCGACTTTCCTGCACCGTTTGAGCCGACAAGACCGTAAATACAGCTTTCGGGTATGTTGCAGGAGAGGTTATCCAAGGCCGTAAAGCTATCAAATTTTTTTGTAACGTTTTGTGCTGAGATCATAAGTCAGTACCGTTCCTTTCTGTGATTATTTATGATATGCCCGCTCGACTGCGTTCAGGACATCTTCCTTGCTGATGTTTGCAAGAGCAAGAGAAGAAACAAGGTCTTCAAGCTCATTGAGACGCGCCTTTTGCTCATCGCGAAGTGTCTGCAGTGCACCTGCGGTGATGAAACTACCAAGTCCGGGAGAAGAAGCGATTATTCCTTTGCGGTCAAGCTCGAGATATGCCTTTTGAATAGTATTTGGATTAATACCAAGTGCGGAGGAAAGCTCACGCACGGATGAAACGCGGTCGCCCTCCTTCAGAATGCCTGTTAATACCTGACGCTCTATTTGCTCGACTATCTGCTCGTAAATAGGTTGTCGGGACATTTTGTCTATTTGAAGCATACGTTACCTCCAAATCAAAACATAGGTGTACTATGCGAAATAGTACACCTATAAAATAACATGAAAATTTGAGGATGTCAATACTTTTTATAAAAAAATCGTGCAACACACGGGAAATTATGATATCATAATAATGACAAAACATTGAGAGAAGGAAGCTACGATGATCAAAATCAAGGATTACATTCGCAAGGTGCAGTATCATGAAACGGATAAAATGGGCATTACGCATCATTCGAATTACATAAAATGGATGGAGGAGGCACGTGTTGATTTTTTGGAACAGATAGGCTACGGTTATGAGGGCTTGGAGGCGATGGGAATTGCTTCGCCCGTTATTGGAATTGAGTGCGAATATAAGTACCCCACTACCTTTGCCGATATTATCGGAATCCGCGCTGAGGTCGATGAGTTTAACGGCGTCACCTTTACGATCAGATATACGATGATAAATACCGCAACCGAAAAGATCGTGCTGACGGGCAAAAGCAAGCATTGCTTCACCGATACAAGTGGCAAGCTTATTATATTAAAAAAGGTAAAGCCCGAACTTGCCGAGCTGTTAAAACTGTACGAAGAGGAAAGCAAAAAAGAGCCTTAACGGCTCATTTTGTGTGGGAGAGGTTTTGCTGATCCCGAAGCAGCACAAGTGGTACAAGATATATTCCGTATGTGCTTAGAGGGAAAAGGCAATGAAACC
>CAYRPK010000037.1:0-9333 GCA_964426175.1 uncultured Eubacteriales bacterium
CAAAACGGAGTTGTTTCAAATATCGTAAAAGAAACTCTTGAATTTTCAAAAAGCGAGGTCAAGCAGATTTTTGATGTATGGGGTAATTTAACACTAATAGATAAGGAAGAAACAGCCGAAAAGATAACTGTTAAATCAAATCTTTGTGTTACCGTTATGGCATATGACCTTGATAATAAGCTGTGCTGTGTTGACAGCGATATTCCTGTTGTTTTTGAGTTGCCTATAAAGGAAGAGGTAAACGGAACCAAAGCTGACATCTGGGCTACGCTTGTAAGCATAGGATATACTATCTCCGGTGACAGTTATATTGATATAAGGGCTGAAATAAGCTATAACTGTCCTGTTTTTTCCGTTTCTGATGAGATTGTTTTAACAGGTGCTGAAAAAGTCGGGGATAAGGCTACGAATAATCCACCGCTTACTGTATATTTTGCTTCCGAGGGTGAAAGCGTATGGGATATCGCAAAGAGTCATAATGCTTCGGTTACTGCGCTGATATCGGATAACGGACTTGATGGAGAAATTATTAAAAAACGGTGTCCGATACAAATATTCGGCAGATAAAATAAAAAAGGTTCATTGCAGTCTAAAATGCAATGAACCTTTTTAACGCTTAAAAAATTAATCGCTGGTGTAGGGGATAAGTGCAACGTGGCGTGCACGCTTGATAGCGATTGTAAGCTTGCGCTGATGATATGCGCAGGTGCCGGTCACACGGCGGGGAAGGATTTTGGAACGCTCGGACATATATCTGCGGAGCTTTGCAATATCCTTATAATCAATGGGAGTGTCGTTGCGGTCAACACAGAATGCGCAAACCTTCTTGCGGCCCTTCTTGAAGCCGCCGCGGCGCTCCTGAAATCCGGTTCTTTCTTCGGCCATTATAATTGCCTCCTTTAATTTGAATTAATTGCTCAGAACGGCATATCGTCGTCGTTTGCGAGGACTTCAAAATCGTCATGACTTGACTCAAATGAAGGAGCAGCCTCGCTTCTAGGGGCGGCTGTGCTTCCGTCGCGACGTCCGCCGGTAAAGCTGACGTTATCTGCGACAACCTCGAATGCAGTGCGCTTGTTGCCTTGGCTATCCTCATAACGGCGAGTCTGAATACTTCCGTTAATAGCAATCATATCGCCTTTGCGGAAATATTTACAAACGAATTCCGCCTGCTGACGCCAACAAACAATATTGATGAAATCAGCCTGACGTTCTTCACCCTGACGAGCAAAACGACGGTCAACAGCAATACTGAAGCTTGTTACGGCAATATCGGTATTGGTACGTTTGAGTTCGGGGTCTGCAGTGAGACGTCCCATAAGAGCAACAACATTTAGCATTATAAAAACACCGCCTTAAATACTTTCCTTACTTCGCTACGACGAGCGAACGCATGATGCCTTCTGTGATTCTGAAAACTCTTTCGAGCTCTGCAATGAAGTTAGCATCGCTGGTTGAGAAATTCACGAGAACATAGTAGCCTTCGGTCTTGTGGTCGATTTCGTAAGCAAGCTTTCTCTTGCCCCACTCATCAACACTTTCCACAGTGCCGTTCTTCTCGATAAGAGACTTGAACTTCTCGACGATAGCTGCGATACCATCTTCAGCAAGACTTGCGTCTACGATGAAAAGAGTTTCATAATTCTTTGCAGCAACCATTCAAAACACCTCCTTATGGACTTGTGCCCATACATTTCGTATGGGAAGGTTGGTAAATTTTGCACAAATGTGCTTATGAATTATACACTTAATTAAATAATAAGTCAAGGGATTTATAAAAAATTTACACCTTAATATAATATTTTTGATGTATGATTATGAGGAGAAACTCTTGATTTAAGGTAGCATATATTATATAATAATGTCAATGCAATTAGAAGGGGAAAGACATAAAAATGGGTAAATTCAGAATTAATAAGCGTGTTTTAATTTGGATTGGAATATCGATTGCCGCGGTTATTTTGATTGGCGCGGTAATTCTTTATGCAGTATCGGACAGAGATGCGACTCAGGTAAATGAACCTGTAGAGAGTGCTTCTTCAGACAGTCTTTTAGGCTTTGGGGAGTCTTCTGTACCCACTGAGATTGTTTCACAGATGGAAAAAGAGCTTTTTCCTACTGCAGATATGAGACTTTTATGGACAGACGGTGAGATTACCGACATCGGCAATTATTTTGAGAATGTAAAGGAATATGGATTTACAGGAGTTGTCGTTAATAATATTGACGCGTTAGAGGCGATTTCTCAGATTGAAACCGAGCTGACAGTTTATTTTAATCTTGAAATTGATGCTACAGAAGAATTTGAGACAACAGCTGTTCAGATAGCTGATGAATACGAAGTTGCAGGAATATTTACTGATGGGGATAAATTAAATGATACAGTAATTAAATCAACTCATGACAGTATCAGAGCTTTAAATAAGCCTGTGGCTTTCGGCGTTACGGTTGACGGGCAGGATGCAGAAGCTGCCATAGCTTTTATAGATAACGAATATATTGATTTTATTGCTCCTAAGATTGACGAGGATACTCAGGTCGAACTGTGGGTAGAGCAGGTAAAAAATAAGAAAATAGCTCTTATTTTTATTCACGACGGCAACGAAGGTGAGGATAAAAATAAGCTTGTCACAGAAACTGAGGAGATTTCTGCAAAAGCCGGCTACAGAGGTAGTATATATTGTTGTGATAAAGAGTTTGAATTTAATGAATATATAGCAGAGCTTGCAAAATATTGGCAGGGAGATGATTTCATAGCTCTGAAAAAGCTAAAGCTTATAGAACCTACCGCTACCGAAATTATAACTTATGATACGGCATTGACATTACGTCTTGAATATAACAGAGAAAACGACCTTTTAATTAACGGTGAGAAAGTTACTGCAGACCAGAGCGGAAGTCTTATGTATGCGGTTGACCTTGATATAGGTTTGAATGATATCACGATTAAAAACGGCGAGGATATAATTGTTATATCTGCCAAGCGCGCGATAACGGTAATACAGAGAGTTTCACCTCAAAAAAATGTAACCGAAGACGGAGGAATAGTAATCGAGCTTACCGCAAATGCACTTCCGGATTCAAAGGTTACTGCTAATATTAACGGGCAGACATTGACTATGACAAAACAAGAGTCTCAAGAGGAGTCTTTCGACTTTGCAGTATTTGCTACATCCTTCCGCCTTCCTGATGCAACGGAAGAAAAGCAGGATCTTGGAAAGATAACCTTTAAAGGAACTTACAGCGGATATACGCAAACTGTGGTCGGCGGCAGAGTATATGTGAATGAAGCTCCTGCTGTCGATGAGAATGAGATTCGCATGGTGACGGTTAAGGTTGAGCGCAATGCCGAAAATAAAAAATACGGTGTTACTTATCCTCCCGAATATGCGGACGACACCTCAGCGCCGACGCAGTATTTGCTTCCTAAGGGAAGTGTTGATTATGTGGTTGATGAGTTGGATAAGGTTATAGACGGTGTGCAAAAGAGCTATTATATTTTATCCTGCGGCGAAATGATATATAAAAGTGACTGCAATTTAGAATTTGTTGCCGAAAAGCAGATAAATTCGGTTAAAACAGGCGAAATGTCGGCGGATAGGCGCTATTCTACGCTGACTTTGGATATGAGTATGCCCGTGGCGGTAATACCTGCCTTGACACCCCTTAAGTTTTTGGACTCTCACGGTCCTTACGGATATAAGATTTCATCCTTTGATTCAAAGAGAATCGAATTTCTGTTTTCAAACACTGTCAAGACATGCGATATTCAAAACCTTACATCAAGTCCGTTGTTTTCTTCATACGAGTGGCAAAAAGTAAATGATACTCAAGTTAAGCTTATTCTTAACTTTAAGCAGGGAGGAAGATTCCATGGCTTTTCAACCTACTTTAACGAAGAGGGGAAATTCGTTATCCGCTTTAAAAATACTATTGCAGCAACTGTTGCGGATAATGAATACGGCTATTCCTTGGAGGGAATACGTATAACTCTTGATGCAGGTCACAACGGAAGATATCCTTACGGTAGCGGTGCTGACGGATATGACGGAAAATTGTGCGAAGCTGAAATCAATCTTCAGTATGCTAAGCTTATCAAGGAAGAGCTTGAAGCTTTGGGTGCAACTGTATTATTGACGCGTAGTGAAAATAATGTTACAATGTCCGAAGATGAAAGGGTGCAGAAAATCAGAGAAACAGAATGTGATGCCATGATAGCCATTCATCAAAACGGAAGTGAAAAAGAATCCGAATACGGAACAAGCACCTATTATTTTTATCCATATGCACAGCCTTTGGCGGCAGAAATTAACAAAGCCTTGGTTGAAACATACAGAAATAATATTTACACATCGGGAAAAAGATATAATGGCTGTGACGGAGGGTGTATGTATTATCCTTATTATATGACAAGGATACAGGAATTTCCGTGTGTGCTTATCGAAACGGGATATATTACAAACGAGCAGGAATATTATGTTTTAACTGATTCGGAATATCAAAAGCTTCTTGCGAAAGCATACGTTAAGGGAATAGTGAATTATTTTGCCTCATTGGATTAGAAAGGATGTTTAAAATTGCCAATAAAGATATCTGATAATTTGCCTGCAAAAGCAATACTTGAAAAAGAAAATGTATTTATAATGCCTGAGGGACGTGCCGAAACACAGGATATACGTCCTCTTAAGCTTGCAATTTTAAATTTGATGCCGACTAAAATAGAGACGGAAACTCAGCTTTTGCGCCTTATCAGTAACACACCGTTACAGATAGATGTCGACCTTATTCAAACCGCAACTTATACATCAAAGCATACCGATGAAGAGCATCTGATCAAGTTTTACCATACCTTTGATGAGATAAAGCATAAAAAATATGACGGATTTATCATAACGGGCGCACCTGTCGAAAAAATGGAATTTGAAGATGTTACATATTGGCAAGAGCTTTGCGACATTATGGAATGGACTAAAACAAATGTCCATAGCACACTTCATATCTGTTGGGGTGCTCAGGCGGGTCTTTATTATCATTACGGAGTTGAAAAGTTTTTACTTGACAGAAAGCTTTTCGGAGTTTTCAGACATTCCGTTACCAGCCATTCCCATCCGCTGACCCGTGGTTTTGATGAAGTTTTTTGGGTGCCGCAGTCAAGGTATACCTCTATAAGATATAATGCCATTGACCTCATTCCCCAGCTTGAAATTCTTGCATATTCAATAGAAACGGGACCTCATATTATCTGTTCGAAAAACGGTAGACAGGTTTTTGTTACGGGACACAGTGAATATGACCGCGATACCTTGGCAAAGGAATATTTCCGTGATGCAGAAAAGGGGCTTAATACGGAAATTCCTCGTAACTATTTTGTTGATGATGACCCTAAGAACGAGCCACGCATGACATGGCGCAGTCACGCATACCTTTTCTTTGCAAATTGGCTCAATTATTTCGTATATCAGGAAACTCCATATGAGTTAGATGATATTAAATAATAAATACATGAATACAGTCGAAAAATGTTGACATATACTAGACAGTATGTTATAATTATTTAACAATTGCAAAGGCAGATGGATTTGTTTGAAAGACGGCTTATTTGCCAATAAATGGGTGCGGCGTGTTTTGCTTGCAGTCGGAATTCTTTCCTATTATGCTGTAATGTTTTTCATTATGGATAGGCTTGATATCGGGTGCTTTTACAAGTATTTTTTTGGAATACCCTGCCCAGGCTGCGGAATGACGAGAGCGTTAAGATGCATCCTTGAGTTTGATTTTATTGGTGCCTTTAAGTATAATCCGGTGATATTTTTTATGCCCTATATTTTTGCATATATATTCTTTGATTTTAAAGGCAGGATACATAATTATATTCTAATTTTTATAGCTGTTATTGCAGTTGTTAATTGGGGCTTTGATGTCTTCATGACATTGGCATAAATATAAAACTCGAGAGGAGTATTATTATGTTTTGTAAGAATTGCGGAGCAGAAATCGATCCTAATGCGGCTATCTGTGTAAAGTGCGGATACCAGAAAGGTACCGGTAATAACTTCTGCAATAACTGTGGTCAGCAGGTCACTCCGGGAGCTACCGTTTGCACCAACTGCGGTTATGCACAGACTCCTGCTGTTGCTGAGGGTGAACAGAAGTCCAAACTTGTTGCGGTTCTTCTCGCATTATTTATCGGCAGCCTTGGTATTCACGATTTCTATCTCGGATATACTAAGTACGGTATCATCAAGATTGTCTTGACTGTATGTACCGGTATAGGCGGCAGCATTTGGGCACTTATTGACCTTATCAGACTTCTTACCGGTTCCCTTCATACCGATGCAAACGGCGTTGAACTTAAGAAAGAGTTTTAATTGACCAAATAAAAAAATCTTCAACTTCAGAGTTGAAGATTTTTTTATATACAAATTTTAAAGTGCTACAGGACCATCGGCTCTGACAGAAAGACAATAGATAGCATTTGAGCCGAATACAGCTGACATTTCTTTAAAGAAGGTTTCGCTCATTTCATTAGGTACAAATGCTTGAATGGTTCCTGCAAATCCACCACCGTGAAGCCTTACGGCGCCTCTGCCGTTAAGTATGCGTTTTGCTAAAGCGACACCTAAGGAAACTCCCTGAGAGGCAGGGTCAGATACAGAAAATGCATTTTGCAGATACATATAAGAGCTGTTGCCCGACTCGTTTATAAGACGCAGAAATTCGTCTATATCATTATTCTCAAGTGCGGCACGCTGTTTATCGACACGCTTATTTTCGCTGAAATAATGAAGCGCGCGCAAAACTGCTCTGTCGCCGCATTTTTCACGTATTTTTGCGATATTTGCATAAAAACCGTTTTCATCGCAATCACGAAGAACCTCGGCGCCAAAATACCGTGCAACAGATGCCATTTCATTTTTAATAGCGGCGTAATCGGCGGTTAGATTTGCATGACTGCCCCCCGTATTAACAATAAAAAGTTTATAGCCTGCTTCACTTAAATTAAATTTTACAGGATTGACTACAGGGGTTACCGTACTTTTGAAATCAATAGCAGTAAATCCGCCTACAGCGCAAGCCGTTTGGTCCATAAGACCGCAGGGTTTACCGAAATAATCTCTTTCTGCAGCCTGCGAAAGCTTTGCGGCTTCAACCGCAGGTAGAGTACCGTCATTATATAAAATGTCGAGGATATGTACAAGTACAACCTCAAATGCCGCGGATGAGGAGAGTCCGCTACCCGCAGGTACTCGCGATACGGTAATTGCGTCAAAGCCGCCGATTTCACGTCCCAATTTCTTCATGCCTGCCGCAACACCACGAACAATGGAGGCGGCGTCACCTTGTTCTTCATCAACAGGTGAAAGCTCAGCGGAATCAATGTCAATAACATCAAAACCTACTGAAGCGACACGAATATGACCGTCTTCATTTTTAGCGGCAACGGCAATTATATCAAGATCAACGGCACAGGCTAAAACCTTACCGTTATTGTGGTCGGTATGATTTCCGCCGACCTCGCTTCTGCCCGGAGCAGAAAAGAGCGTAACGTCGCGGTCACCGAAAGTTGCAATAAATTTTTTGATAAGCTTAATGTATCTTTCGCGTTGAATATCATCAGCGGTGCCGTAAAGTCGTAAGAATTTTTCGTCCAGCTTTCCGCTACTGATATTATTAATAAGAGATGATGCAAGCATATTAAACATCCTTTCTAACTTTTGCACTATAATTTTATCACAGTAAAAAGAAAAAAGCAATACAGATGAAAGTGATAAAATACTTTGTTTAAATTAAAAGAAAAAGTATAAAGGAAAGTAAAAGCGTGATACCGCCGCAAAGCAGAATTATGCCAATGCCTTTTCCAAGGTGTAATTTTTGCCGCGGATAGCTTTTCTGTTTGTTTTTAGTAGCAATACCTCCTGAATTACCGTAAAAGGGAAGGCTGTCGCAATTTTCCATAGACGAAAGCATTTCCTCGGCTGCAGCAGAAAGTGTTTTTTTGCTGACATGAGTACGCACGCCGCATTTTACAAAAAAATATGCCTTTTCAAAATATGGACTGTCTAATTTTTCTAAAACTATAATTTTTCTTTCGCTGCCTTTTATCATACGCAACTTCCTTCCCTGATTTTTATGCATAAATTTGATATCATTTTTGACTCGCTGGGAAATTTTATGCATAATAATTAAAGTTATTTTACGCAAGAATGCGGCTTTTGAGAGATTATACAGATTGTTTATACGTTCACGAATTTTTATGTTGAAAACTCTGTTGAAAGTGTTAAAAAACCAAAATGAAAACCTCATAGTTAAGCGATTTATCAACGTTTTCAACAGAGTTTTCAACATATACTATCTAATTAGTGCAGTTTAACATTGGGTAATTAAAAATAAAAATCTTTGGAATTTTGCACAATTCGACACTGTTTTTATGAGCATATTGTCAAAAATTACGAATTTTATCTTAAAAAATTAAGGACGAGTCATGCATAAAATTTATTGCATAAAAGAGTCAGTTTTTCCAATAATATGCATATAGATATGATGAAGGAGGAGTAATTTTAATGAATGGATTTTTAGATGAGATAATTTCTTTATTTTCACCACAGGAAAAAGAAAAAATTCAGGATGAAAAATCCGTTACCCAACAGATGGATGAAATATTAATTCAAATTGAGGCAGCAAAAAGCAGATTTAACAGTCAGTGCGACCAAAGGCTTTTGGAAGCTACAATATTTGAACTTCAGGCTTTGGAAGCAAAGTATAATTACCTTTGTCAGCTTGCAAAAGAAGAAAAAACTCCGGCTTAATTTAATGTGAAGAAAAATATCAGATTTGTACTTGACAAACAGCTTAAGAATTGATAAAATCTATTCAAAGCTGTGACGGGATATAAAAAATCGGAATTACGTCTTTCAGAGAGCCGATGGCAGGTGTAAATCGGCAGTCGCCCCGATATAAGTCGCCCCTGAGCTTCTGCGTCGAAAATAAGTAAATGCAGACGGATGCCTCCGTTATGGGTAGCGTGATAAAGCGCATAAGAGGTCGCCATTCGGGCGGCAATAAGAGTGGTACCGCAGAGGACGTAAATTTACGGTCTTTGTCTCTTAATTTAAGAGGCAAAGACTTTTTTATTTTGAAAGGATGAAAAAAATGCGTAAAGAGCTTGCAAAAAGTTACGAGCCGCAAAAGGTTGAAAAAAGAATTTATGAGCATTGGCAGGAGAAAGGCTATTTTCATGCAAAGCCCAATGGCGAAAAGAAGCCCTTTTCTATCGTAATACCTCCTCCAAATATTACAGGTCAGCTTCATATGGGCCATGCACTTGATAATACA
>CAYRPK010000038.1:0-9293 GCA_964426175.1 uncultured Eubacteriales bacterium
CTTGCGAGTTCTTGCGTTAGTCTTTGTGCGCTGACCTCTTACGGGTAAGCCTTTGCGATGACGAGTTCCACGATAGCATCCGATTTCAATGAGGCGCTTGATATCAAGAGCCTGCATTCTTCTGCGGTCACCTTCAACGGTGTACTCTGCAACCGCATCACGAAGCTTCTGCTCATCCTCATTGGATAAGTCTCTGACACGAATGTCAGGGTCTACTCCGGTCTTTTCGAGAATGTCCGAAGCTGTCTTGCGGCCAATACCGTAAATATAAGTGAGGCCGATTTCAATCCTTTTTTCCTTGGGCAGGTCTACACCAGCAATACGAGCCATTTATGGATACACCTCCAATAATTCTTTCCGAGCTATTAGCCCTGTCTTTGTTTGTGCTTGGGATTCTCACATATAACCATTACGCGTCCCTTGCGCTTGATAACCTTGCATTTTTCACACATAGGTTTAACTGAGGGTCTTACTTTCATTTAGGTTTCCTCCTCAATAGGGCGTTACTTCGCCCTCCATGTAATACGTCCACGTGTAAGGTCGTACGTAGACATTTCAACCGTTACCTTGTCACCGGGTAAAATACGAATGTTGTTCATTCTGAGTTTTCCCGATATGTGACCGAGTATTTTTGCCCCGTTGGGCAACTCAATAGAGAACATAGCGTTAGGAAGAGCTTCCACTACCGTTCCCTCTATTTCGATGACATCTTCCTTAGACATTATTTACCTCCTTGGTATCGTGTCTTACAGCATTGCGATAAGACTCAAGACTTTTCCACAATGCTTTATTGGTGGTGCAGATAACTTTTTCGCCATTCAGCACCTGAACGTGTTTTGCCAGTTTTTTCTTTGCGCTTTGAATTTTCCTGTGCCGTCCGTCAGCAATATATACATACTGCCCGTCAGTCGCAATTACGGCGAATATTCCACCTTTATCGCGACCTCTTTTTGATATAACCGCATCTCCGATGAATAACATCTGTTTTCTCCTCATCAGATAGCCGTTAATATTTCGGGACCGTGGTCCGTAACGGCAACCGTATGTTCAAAATGCGCCGATAGACTTCTGTCTACTGTAACTACCGTCCAGTCATCTTTTAATACCTTTACTGCAGCAGTACCCGCGTTAATCATAGGTTCTATCGCAATTGTCATTCCGGGATATAATCTAGGACCGGGGCGCCCTGTAACGAAATTCGGTACGCTGGGCTCTTCATGCAACTCTTTTCCCACTCCGTGACCTTCGTATTCCCGTACTACAGAATATCCCTGCGTAGTGGCATATTCCTGAACTGCCTTGCTGATATCCGAAATCCTGTTACCTGCAACTGCCTCTTCAATACCTCTGCGTAAACACTCAGCTGTCGTATCAAGGAGATGCTGCGCATCCTCCGAAATATGACCTGCCGCGAATGTATATGCAGTGTCTGAATGGTATCCTTTATAGAATGCACCGACATCAACTCCGACTATATCACCCTCGCGGATGATAACGGATCTTGATGGAATTCCGTGGATGACCTGCTCATTTACAGATATACAGGCACTTGCGGGGAAACCTCCGTATCCGAGAAAGGAAGGCTTTGCGCCGTGTTTCTCGATATATTCTCTTACAGCTTTATCCACCGCAAAGGTAGAGGTTCCGTCTTTAATCAGCTTGCCTGCTTCTATTATAGCGCCTGCTGCTATTTTACCGGCCTCGCGCATTATATTTAGCTCTCGACCGTCTTTCAGGATTATCATATTACTTTACCGCTTCCAACACTAATCGAGTGGTATCGGCCACTTCCTCCTGACCGATAACCTCACGGAGAATGCCCTTATTGCCGTAGTATTCCTTCAAGGGCTCGGTCTGCTCGTGATAAACCTTGAGTCTGTCCTTAATTATCTCGGGGTCATCATCCTTACGAATGACTAAGCCTGCACCGCAAAGGTCACAGTTTTCGCCGTCCTTAGAGGGCTTATAGTCAACGTGATAAGATGCACCGCAAGCGGGACAAACGCGACGTCCGGATAACCTTGCGGTAATCTTTTCGTCAGCTACCTCAATATCGACCACTCTGTCGATAGCGATACCCATGCGGTCCAGTGCCTCTGCCTGAGGCACTGTCCTGGGAAATCCGTCAAGGATGAAACCGTTCGCGCAATCGTCGTGGTTTAATCTTTCACGGATAATTTCAATAACTACTTCGTCCGGAACAAGCTGACCTGCATCCATATAGGATTTTGCCTTTAAGCCTAATTCCGTACCGTTTTTAAGGGCTTCACGGATTATGTTTCCCGTCGAGATGGCGGGGATGTTCAGCGTGCTACAGATAACCTCTGCCTGAGTTCCCTTGCCGGCTCCCGGCGCGCCTAAAAGTATAAGCTTCATTTTCGTTTCCTCCGTTAAATATATTAATTATTCAAGAAAGCCCTTATAATGTCTCATCATCATCTGAGACTCAAGCGTTCTGACCAACTCAAGGGCTACACCGACCATAATGAGCAGTGAAGTGCCGCCGAGAGACATATTAACGCCTGTTGCCATAGAAAGGAATATAGGTCCTACTGCAATAACGCCGAGCAAAAGTGCACCGATTAATGTTACTCTGCTTACAACCTTATGGATATATTCCGAGGTCTGACGTCCGGGACGAATACCCTTGATGGTTCCGCCATTCTTCTGGAGATTGTTTGAAATCTGAATGGGATCGTACTGAATGCTTACATAGAAGTAATTGAAGCCTACGATAAGCAAGAAGTAGATAATAGCATAAAGCATACTCGTTGTCTGGAATACGCCGAGTACGGTTCCCCAGAAACCGCTGTCAATGCCGAAGAAATCCTTAATGGTTCCGGGCAATGCAACTAAGGTTGACGCAAAGATGATAGGCATAACGCCGGTCATGTTTACTTTGATGGGAATATGAGTATTCTGACCACCGTAAACTCTGCGTCCTACTACTCTCTGTGCATATTGGACAGGAATACGTCTTTCAGCCTCTGACATTATCACGACAAGTACGACTGCTGCAAGTGCAAGTATTATATATACAGGAAGCATAATATAATATTTAGTTGCGCCGCTTGCGCCAAGCTCAATCCAACTCTTAAAGGTTGTTATAAGAGCAGGGCCGCGTGATACGATACCTGCGAAAAGTATCATTGAAATGCCGTTGCCTAAGCCTTTTTCGTTGATCTGCTCGCCCATCCACATGATAAGGCAGGAGCCTGCGGTAAAGCAAAGTACAATAACCGCTGCAACGAAGAAGCCAGCAAATCCGGTCTCTTCAACAAGTACCGCAGCAGCACCGGTCTGGCTGTTGCCGTTTTTAAGCGTGAGATAATATGCAGTACCGAGAAGAAGTCCAAAGCCAATGGTTACAAAACGAGTAATCTTGGCAATTTTCTTTCTTCCATCCTCTTCCTTCTGCATCCTCTCAAGAGGAGGAATTGCAACACAAAGGAGCTGCATAATAATTGAAGAGTTAATATAGGGGGTGATTGACAGCGAGAAAATCGATGCACTCTCTAAACCACCACCGGTAAAGCTGTTTACCATTGTCAAAAGACTTCCGCCATTGAGGTTAAACAGCTCTGACATGTTCGCACTGTCGATAAACGGAACGGGGATGTAGCATCCGAGTCTGAATAGCAAAATGATGAATAATGTGTAAAGCATCTTTTTGCGTACTTCGGGAATCATCCACGCATTTCTGATGACCTTAAACATTTATATCACCTCTGCTTTTCCGCCTGCAGCCTCAATCTTTTCAGCCGCCGACTTGGAAAATTTAGTTGCCTTAACGGTCAGCTTCTTGGAAATTTCACCATTACCTAAAACTTTTACACCATCGTAAAGCTTATTGATAAGGCCCTTTTCCTGTAATGCTGCAGCATCAACAACTGCACCGTCCTCGAACATATCGAGAGCCGAAACGTTGACGAATGCATATCTTACCGCAAAAATGTTAGTGAAGCCGCGCTTAGGAACACGTCTTGCCAAAGGCATCTGACCGCCTTCAAATCCGGGACGAACACCGCCTCCTGAGCGAGCTTTCTGACCCTTGTGACCTCTGCCACCGGTCTTACCGTTACCTGAGCCGATACCTCTGCCTTTACGCTTTGCTTCTTTAGTTGAACCCTCAACGGGAGCAAGTTCATGTATCTGCATTTGATTTGCACCTCCTTGGAAATAGGTATATGTTGTAACTTAAATTAATTACGCTTCAGTTACCTCAACCATGTGAGAGATTACTGCAATCTTACCTCTGGTTGCGGCATTGTCGGGCTGCGAAACAGTCTTGCCGATTTTCGTGAGCCCAAGCGACTTAGCAGTCGCTATCTGGTTGGCTTTTCTTCCGATAAGACTCTTGGTGAGCTTTATGGTAAGAGTTGCCTCAGTCTTCTTAGCAGACATTTTTGCGCCCTCCTTAACCTAAAATTTCCTTAACGGTCTTACCGCGGGTTTCTGCAACCTCAGCAGCATCACGTAAGCTTGCAAGTCCTTCAATAGTTGCCTTTACAACATTGGTAGGATTGTTGGAACGAAGGCACTTTGTACGAATATCCTTGATGCCCGCAGCTTCAACAACTGCACGTACTGCACCGCCTGCGATAACGCCGGTACCGGGGCCTGCCTTCTTAAGAAGAACACGACCTGCTCCGAATTCGCCGATTACATCGTGGGGGATTGTGGTGCCGAGAAGTGAAACCTCGATGAGGTTCTTCTTTGCATCTTCAATACCCTTGCGAATTGCTTCGGGAATTTCTGCTGCCTTACCGAGACCGCAACCTACGTGACCGTTTCCGTCTCCGACTACCATAAGTGCTGCGAACTTCATAACACGTCCGCCCTTAACCGTCTTGGAAACACGGTTGACATATACTAATTTCTCCTGCAAATCAAGAGTGTTAGGATCAATATTTGTCATTTTTTCTCCTCCTTGCCTCAGAACTTAAGGCCGCCCTCACGGGCACCCTCTGCGAGTTCTTTGACGCGTCCATGATAGATGTAACCGCCACGGTCAAATACGACTTCGGTGATTCCCTTGTCGATTGCTGCTTTAGCAACATTGACACCGACTTTACGTGCTGCTTCCTTGTTTCCGGTGGCTCCTTCGAAGCCCTTGGAAAGGGTGGATGCGCTGCAAAGAGTTACGCCCTTAACGTCGTCAATGATTTGAGCATAAATATGCTTACCGGAGCGAAAGACATTAAGTCTGGGCCTCTCCGCTGTTCCGCTGATCTTAGAACGGACTCTTGTGTGCTTTTTCTGCCTTGCGGCATTTGTATCAGGCTTTTTGACCATTTATTCTTCACTCCTTCCTTAGCTCTTACCCTTACCGGCTTTTCCTTCCTTGCGGCGGATAACCTCGGTAGAGTACTTGATACCCTTGCCCTTATAAGGCTCGGGAGGTCTCTTCTCGCGGATCTCTGCCGCGACCTGACCGACCTTCTGCTTGTCACAACCGGATACGATGATCTGGTTGGGTGCGGGAACATCGAGAGTAATTCCTTCGGGCTCAGCATAGATTACCTGATGCGAGTAACCGAGGTTCATAACAACATCGCTGCCCTGCTTTGCTACACGGTAGCCTACGCCGTTGATTTCAAGAACCTTCTTGAAGGGCTCAACTACGCCTTCTACCATATTGCTGATAAGCGTACGGGTGAGGCCGTGGAGCGAACGATGCTCCTTGCCGTCAGTCGGACGCTTTACGTTAATGATAGCGCCGTCAATCTCGACAATCATATCGGGATGGATGGTTCTTGTAAGGGTACCTTTAGGTCCTTTAACGGTGATAACATTACCGTCAAGCTTGACCTCTACGCCCGCAGGAACCGTAATCGGCATTCTTCCTATTCTGGACATATTTTATCCCCCTTACCAAATGAAGGCAAGCACTTCGCCGCCGACATTTTCTTTCTTAGCCTGCTTATCCGTCATAACACCCTTGGAGGTGGAAATGATGGCTGTGCCGAGTCCCTTAAGAACCTGAGGCATATCTTCGCAGTTTGTGTAGATACGGACACCGGGCTTGCTTACACGGCGAAGTCCTTTGATAACAGAGGACTTGTTGGGGCCGTATTTGAGAGTAATCGTGATGATTCCCTGCTTGCCGTCTTCCGTGACTGTGTAACCTTTAATATAACCTTCATCTAATAAAATTTGGGTTATAGCCTTCTTCATATTAGATGCAGGCACGTCAACCGTTTCATGCTTCGCAGAATTAGCATTTCTGATTCTGGTAAGCAGATCGGCGATGGGGTCTGTAATTTGCATGACCTCAAACCTCCTTTGATTTTTGGCATTGTTGCCTATTTAATCGCTTGGTAGGCAAATGCCTCTTACCAGCTTGCCTTCTTAACTCCGGGAATTTCACCCTTGTAAGCCAATTCTCTGAAGCAGATACGGCATACTCCGTATTTGCGGAGATAAGCGTGGGGTCTGCCGCAGATCTTACATCTGTTGTATGCTCTCGTAGAGAACTTTGCGGGTCTTTGCTGTTTTACTTTCATTGCAGTCTTTGCCACTTCTTATCCCTCCTTACTTCGTAAACGGAGCGCCCAATAAGGTGAGCAACTCTTTGGCTTCTTCATCGGTCTTTGCGGTGGTGGTAAAGCAGATATTCATTCCGCGAATCTGGTCGACCTTATCGTACTCGATTTCGGGGAAAATGAGCTGTTCCTTAACACCCATTGAATAGTTTCCGCGACCGTCAAACGCATTCGCATTGATACCGCTGAAATCGCGGACACGGGGAAGCGCTACATTGAAAAGACGGTCCATAAACTCATACATTCTTTCGCCGCGAAGAGTTACCTTAACGCCGATTGCCATACCTTCACGGAGCTTAAAGTTTGCAACAGACTTTCTTGCTCTGGTGATGATGGGCTTCTGACCGGTAATAGCAGCGATATCGTTGCTGATGCTTTCGAGCATTTTGTTGTTATCCTTTGCATCGCCTGCGCCGACATTAACAACAATCTTGTCAAGCTTAGGTACCTGCATAATGCTCTTGTAGCCGAATTTCTTCATAAGTGCAGGCGCAACTTCCTGCACATATAATTCTTTTAATCTAGCCACGTCGTATCCTCCTTAATCAAGCGGCTTGCGGCAGTCCTTATGGCAGCAAACGCGAATCTTCTTCTCGAACTTCTCATTGCTGTCAGTGAACTGGTGCGCTACACGGGTAGGCTTTCCGCATGCGGGGCATACTACCATGACCTTACTGGCGTAAAGTGCGCCTTCAGCCTTGACAATTCCGCCTGCATCGCCCATCTGGCGCGGCTTGACATGCTTAGTAACAATGTTTCTTCCTTCGATAATGACCTTGCCTTCAGTGGGGCTGACCTCTAAGACCTTGCCCTTCTTGCCTTTGTCCTTACCGCTGATAATGATGACTGTGTCACCTTTTTTAATGTGTAAATTACTCATGACCGCACCTCCATCAAAGAACTTCGGGTGCGAGGCTCAAAATCTTAAGGTAATCCTTGTCTCTAAGCTCTCTTGCAACCGGGCCAAAGATACGTGTACCTCTGGGGTTCTTATCTTCCTTGATTATAACCGCTGCGTTTTCGTCAAAACGGATGTGGCTACCGTCGTCTCTATGAACGCCCGAAACCGAACGAACTATAACTGCACGAACGACGTCACCCTTTTTGACCATGCCGCCGGGTGTCACCTTTTTAACAGATGCGACCACGACGTCACCGATGTTTGCGTACCTTTTGCGAGTGCCGCCTAAAACGCGAATACACATAAGCTCTTTCGCGCCGGTGTTATCAGCAACTCTAAGGTAGGTTTGCTGTTGAATCATTTCGATTCCTCCTTCACGTCGTGATTATTACTTGGCTTTCTCTATAACTTCCACTAATCTCCATCTCTTGTCCTTGGACAGGGGACGGGTTTCCATAATAAGAACCTTATCGCCAATATTGCATTCATTGTTCTCATCATGTGCCTTGAATTTAACGGTCTGCTTGATAACCTTGTTGTATTTCGGATGGGTGACGTTGTCTTCAATCGATACGACTATCGTCTTATCCATTTTATTGGATACTACCATACCCACGCGGGTTTTTCTAAGATTTCTTTCGCTCACCGATTATTCCTCCCTTCCGTTACGCGTTAGCGTTATCAGCCTCAACCGTCTGGGTGAGGACAGTCATGATTCTTGCAATATCCTTCTTGACTGCCTTCATTCTCATAGGATTGTCGAGCTGATTTACAGCGTGCTGAAAACGCAGATTGAATAATTCGGCCTTGAGCTCCTTGAGCTTCTCCTGAAGTTCAACCTCGTTCATTTCTCTGAGTTCCTTTGCCTTCATTATTCTTCACCTGCCTCTTCTTTTTCTCTTACTGCGAATTTACACTTGATGGGAAGCTTATGCATTGCAAGACGCATAGCTTCTCTTGCGACTTCTTCGGAAACACCGGCAATCTCAAAGAGAACACGGCCGGGCTTTACTACTGCTACCCAATATTCAGGTGAACCTTTACCTGAACCCATTCGGGTTTCAGCAGGCTTCTCGGTGATGGGCTTGTCAGGGAAAATCTTAATCCATACCTGTCCGCCACGCTTGATATATCTTGTCATAGCAATACGGGCAGCCTCAATTTGGTTGGCCGTAATCCATGCAGGCTCAAGAGCGACAAGTCCGAAATCGCCTTGGCAAACGGTGTTGCCTCTGGTTGCTTTACCCGTCAAACGTCCTCTGTGAACGCGGCGGTATTTTACTCTCTTAGGAAGCAGCATTACTTGTCTCCTCCTTCTGTACGGGTTTTCTTAACAGTGGGGAGAACCTCGCCCTTATAGATCCATACCTTTACACCGATTCGACCGTAGGTGGTTGCAGCCTCTGCAAAACCGTAGTCGATATCTGCGCGGATGGTCTGAAGGGGAATGGTTCCCTCGTGGTAAGACTCGGAACGGGCAATTTCGGCACCGCCGAGACGGCCGCTTACCTGAGCCTTAATACCCTTCGCGCCAGCTCTCATGGTGCGTCCGATGGACTGCTTAAGAGCACGGCGGAAAGAAATTCTCTTTTCGAGCTGCTGTGCAATATTCTCGGCAACGAGCTGTGCGCTCATGTCGGGGTTCTTGACTTCTACCGTGTCAATAATGACAGGCTTGCCAATCTTTGCGGAAATCTCATTTCTGAGCTTATCGATTTCGCTACCGCCCTTACCGATAATCATACCGGGCTTTGCGCAGTGGATGATAATTCTGACTTACGTCGCGGAACGCACAATCTCAATCTTGGGAACGCCTGCAGAATAAAGGCGCTTCTTGAGATATTTAC
>CAYRPK010000039.1:0-8923 GCA_964426175.1 uncultured Eubacteriales bacterium
CCATACCCGTTTCCTCTACTGCCAGCTTTGCAAGAGGAATACGCATTTTATTCGCAGCTACCGCCGCCGCTTTGAAAATTTCGTCAACCTGCTTTTGAGAATATGTGGCAAATTTATTTTGCGCTTTTCTTACTCTTTTGATAGCCGCTTCCAGTGTTTCTACACTGTCAACGATTTGATAGTTTTTCTTATCCATAAAAGCCTCTCCTTAAATACCAAAATCGGTAGGATTATTTTTTAAAACTAATCATTATAAAGTTTAACATAACATGCCGAATTTTGCAAGTGGTGTGTTTATCTTATTTTTTCTTTTCGTGTTTATCTTATTTTTTCTTTTCGTTTTTAGGAAACCAACCGCGTTCAACGCGCTTTTCCTGTTCAAAAAGCTCTTTTATACTCCATAGGGATGAAAATGCAATAACACCTAAGAGAGTACTTATGTAACTGTTTTCTACTATAAGCGAAACAATAAGCAGTACTATTCCCGCAATTAAAAATACAGGCCAAGCTTTCTTACCTATATAGTATTCGACCTTTATAACTATAGGGTGAAAAATTCCTATTATTAAGAAAGACATTGCTCCTATAATAACTCCCATTAAATTCATTTGGCTTTTAACATCCTTTCTTTGTTAAATCCCATTTCAGGTTTTTGAAGTAAGCTTAAATACGTCGGTTGATTTGCCTATAACGACCATATGATCTCCCATACCGAAGATATAATCTGCTCCGGGTAAAGGGCGAAGGACATTTTCATTTTTGATTGCAATAATATTTATCTTGTGTGTCCTTCTTACATTGACTTCAGACACTGTATGCCCTATCCATTCTTTAAGAATGGGTATTTCATATATTGAATATTCGCTCGTAAGCTGAATACAATCAAATATGTTTTTTGCATTATACCGAATAGCGAGCTTTTCGGCGAACTCTTTTTCGGGATTAATTATCTCGTCGGCTCCGATCTTTATAAGAAGCTCGCGCTGGATCTCCTGATTTGATTTGGCAACGACAAACTTTGCTCCGTACTTTTTAAGAAGTGCCGTTATTACTAATGATGCTTCAAAATCCTCACCTATGGTAACAAAACAAATATCGAAATTGTTTACTCCGAGCGCGCGAATTACAGCCTCATTGGTACAGTCACATATCTGCGCATCCTCAAATACGCCGGATATCTGTTCTATCAGCGCGGCATCGCTGTCTGCAACCAAAACATCGTTGCCAAGCTCCTGCATTTTAAGTGCAAGGTGTCTGCCGAGTCTGCCCATTCCGATAACAAGTACTGATTTCATATAAATCCGTCCTTTCTTAACTAGCCGATGAGTATATTTTCCGTCGGTCGCTCTATGGGCGCGGAATTTCGCTTTTGTGCAAGTATTACCACAAGAGAAAGTCCGCCGATTCTTCCCGAATACATGAGTAGCATTAAAATTATCTTAGCAATAATACCTAAACTGCCCGTTACTCCCATTGATATACCGACTGTTCCGATAGCAGAAGAAGTTTCAAACAGTATTTCACGCATGGTGTACGGCTCTATTGCACAGATTATCATGGAAGACATAGCTACAGCGAGCACATATATACAGGCTATCGCCGATGCTGTCCTCACCACATCCTGCGGAAGCTTCTTCTTAAACATAACTACGCCGCTTTCATTACGTGCCGCGCAAACTGCACCTATGACTACAACTGCAAATGTGGTGGTCTTCATGCCGCCCGCACATGACCCCGGCGAGCCGCCTATAATCATAAGTATGATAGAAAGTATACTTCCCGTTTCGCTTAATGCTGTTTGATCGACCGAATTAAAGCCTGCCGTTCTCAGAGTCACCGATTGAAAAAGTGATGCAAGAATCCGTTCGCCCGTGTTTAGTCCTACAAAAGCGTGGTCAGCTTCAACAAAACAGAAAATTATCGCAGGTACAAATATCAGAACAGCCGTGGTTACAAGAACTATCTTTGTATGAAGCTCGTATTTCTTAAAGTGATGCTTGTGGCGGAATATATCGCTCCACACAAGAAAGCCTATTCCTCCAGCTACTATAAGTGTCATGATGGTCAGATTGACAACCGGATCATCGACATACGCCGTAAGTGAGGATTGGCCGAATTTGCCCATCAAGTCAAATCCTGCATTGCAAAAGGCAGAAACCGAATGGAACAGCGCCAAATATATCCCCTCGCCGCCCATGCCGTATTTAAGGCAAAACCAAAGGGACAGTATAACGGTGCCTGCTCCCTCAAAGGCAAAAGTGCACAAGGCTACTTTCTTCAGCAGCTTTACCGTACCGCTTAAATGAGTATTTCCTGCCGCCTGCATAAGAAGTCTTCGTTCATGCAAGCTTATACGCTTTTTTAAAGCTATAGCAATAAGCGTCATAACGGTCATTAGACTCAAGCCGCCAAGTTGGATCATAGAAAGCACGACTATCTGCCCGAAAAGCGACCAATGAGTATAGGTGTTGACCGTAATAAGACCCGTAACGCAGGTCGCGCTGACTGCTGTAAATGCACTGTCTATAATAGGAGTCCATTGCCCCTCTCTTGAAGAAATTGGCAGACATAGTAAAAATGTGCCGAATGCTATTATTCCTAAAAAACTGAGGGCAATTATATGTGTGTACGAAAGCTTTAATTTAAGCTTTTTACTCATATGTCACATCTTCCTTTAATTCCGGCAATCAGATTTTCAGACTATCTCAAAATATGTATCGGGCTTATTGGGGTCAAAAAGCTCATTTGCCCACATAAATGTAACTAAATCGGTATCTCCGAGGTTTTCGATATTGTGAGTATATCCCGTCGGGATATCTACTACCTCTAACTTTTCGCCGCTTACGAAATATTCGTATACCTTTTCTTCTCCTATCTTGCGGAAACGGATAACACCCTTTCCACTGACGACGAGGAACTTTTCATTTTTGGTGTTATGCCAATGATTACCCTTTGTTATCCCCGGCTTTGTAATATTAACATTAAACTGACCGCGCTCGGGCGTGCGTATTATTTCAGTAAAACTACCGCGATCATCTACATTCATTTTAAGAGGATAAGAAAGCTTATCTGCCGGAATATACGAAAGATATGTAGCGTAAAGCTTTTTTGTGAAGGCGTCAGCCATATTGGCAATAGCCCTTTCCTCACGGCTTTGCTTAAATGAATATATAAGGTCAACTATCTCTCCCAAGGTGATACTGTGCGTTACGGGAACCTTGCAGAAATCTCCGTCAACAGTTTCTTTGCCTGCAAGAGCACGGATGAGCTCATCAACAACATCGTCGATATAAACGAGCGTTAGCTTTACACTCCTGTCATTAACGGTAATGGGCAAATCATTAGCAATATTATCGCAAAATGTAGCAACAGCGCTGTTATAATTAGGTCTGCACCATTTTCCAAAAACATTGGGAAAACGGTAAATTAAGACTTTTGCTCCCGTTTCATCAGCGTATTTTCTTATTATACCCTCACCCTCAAGCTTTGACTTCCCATAAGGATTATCAAGCTCAGCCTGAGTTGAAGAGGATATCATAACAGGACAGGTCCTGTTATGCTTTTTCAATGTATTTATAAGCGTATCGCAAAAGCCTACATTACCCCTTATAAATTCCGACTCCTCCTTGGGTCGATTTATCCCTGCAAGATGGAATACAAAATCAGCCTTACTGCAATATTCGTCCAAAAGCTCACACGACATATCGGTATCATATTCAAATAAAGTTATATCTGTATTAATATCACGGGTTTTATCCTTACCTGATGCTACTGCTTTTAAAGCCTCACAAAGATTTTTTCCTATAAATCCTTTTGCTCCGGTAACAAGAACATTCATCTGTATGACTGTCCCCTTTCTTAATATGCATATTTATATTAATTGTACCACTTTTTCTATAAGAATTCAATATATATTTATACTTACATTTTACCGCTTTCGTAAAGATAATACCATTCGCGGTTGCCCTCAAAAGTAACAAAATGTAACCTTTTTGTAAAGTATGGCGATTTTAGTATTTTAAGGGTTGCAAATAGAGGAAAAAAACATTAAAATAGTTACAAAATGTTACTTTTGAGTAGGATGTGATGCTGTGAAACGCTTTTTTGCCCTTTTTTTGTCCTTAATTACTATAATTTCAATGCTGTCCGCAGCAATCCCCACCGCCGCGGCAGATGCCTATTTTACCGATATTACAAGTACAGATACCTTTGATTATATAATTGAAAAGATTCGCAGTGAGGAAAATGACTATATCGCAGAGCGAATCAAGCTTATGATATATGGCAATGAGGAATATAACCCCTACGGTGTAGGTGAAAAATGGTTTAACGCCTCTTCTTATCTGACCATATACGACGGCGAGCTTCAGGAAGATGTAAATCTTCGTTCTTCCCAGTGCTACGGTTACGCTAACTATGTTTATCATAAGCTCTTCGGCATTACGTGTTACGACAACGGCAACACCAAGGTAGCCTCTATATCAAGAGGAGACATGTCAGTAAGTGCTTTAAAAGCAGCTATCCAAAAAGCTCGCTGCGGCTCACATGTTCGCGGAGGCAACTCACATTCTTTGGTATTCTTAACAACAGATAAAGATAATAACGGTTTTTATTATCTTGATGCATACGATTATAACGGACCTTATATGGTTCATCTTACATACAGTACATACAGCCAGTTTATATCAAAGTATGGCTCATTAACCTTCATTTATTCTCCCGAGACCTATCCCTCGTACAGTCTTCCCTCAATATTGACTGTTTCTGACTTTTCTTATCCCGTAACCCAAAAATCCGGTTCAGGTTTTTCCCCCGCAGGAAAGGTTATGTCTAATTGCGATATAACAAAAATCACTGCCAGCGTAAAAAATGCAAACGGCACAGTTATTTTCTCACGTACTGCTTCTCCCTCTTCAAAATATTGGGATATTGCATGGTTTGACAATGCGCTTACTTTTTCAAAGCTTACAACTTCTGGAAAATACAGTTATAATCTCACCGCTTCGGATAGTTCGGGTGCCACCGTTACCATATCTAAAGATTTCACTGTAGGCTCTTCAAATACAACAAGCTCAAGCACCACTGTAGAGGCAGTTAACGCTACTCCCTCCGTTTCTGAAAACAAAAACCTTGCCACCCTTAATGACAAAACCGTAACTTTCACACGCAGCGGAGATAGCTTTACGGACAGCGGTGTTATAAACGGTAAAAATGTTATTGTTAAAGCTACCGCATCCGTTACTGTAAGCGATGTGAAATATTATCAGATGACTGACGGAAGCTGGGTAAAAGGCACCGATGTCTCTCCCCTTAAAAGCCTTACCGTCAGCAAAGCTCCCGTAAAGACAGCTTATATGGATTACGAAACAATCAGTGTCAACGGTCTAAAATTAACTGTCACCTGCGAAAACGGAAGCACCTTCTCTATAACAAGCGGTTATGATTACTTTTACGATACCCAAGCAACAGGTGCCGTTGCCGTTACTGTTACCTATTGCGAATTAAACACCTCTTTTACTATAAGCGTTACTGAAACCAACGTTGTTGTCGGCGAAAAATACGAGGTGCTGACTAATTTACGTATCAGAGCTCACGCAGGTCTTACTCACGAGCAAGTGGGGACTATTCCTCAAGGAACAGTAGTTACAGTTACAAATAAATCAGTAAGTGACGGATATACCTGGGGACAGATTTCTTATAACGGCTACACCGGTTGGTGCGCTCTTGAGTATGCAAAATATATAAGCGGAACCATAGTTAATTCACTTACCGTAACATCCGATACCGTCACTGTTGAAAACGGTGAAACCTTCCGTATTAATGCAGTTGCCGCTCCTTCTTATGCTGCTGATACTTCTTTGAAGTTTACTGCATCCAATGAATCTATTGTTAAGGTAGATAGCACAGGACTCATAACTGCCGTTTATCCGGGCAGCGCCACCGTTACCGTTACTACCGCCAACGGTATATCTCAAATAGTTTCTGTCTTTGTAAACGGTATTATCGACTATACCTCTTACCTTAACGCAGTTTTTGACAGCAATTCTCACTTAGTCAGCGGTATCCCTATAGCAATAACCGTCTCAGACCTTTTTGAAAAATACGGTGCAACAGTATATGATGAAAACGGCAATACCATATCCGGAGATACTTTGGTCTCCACAGGTATGACAGTTAAATATAACAGCAATATTTACAACGCAGTTGTTTTAGGTGATATTAACAGCGACGGACGCATCACCTCTACCGATTTTATTATTTGCCGTAAGAGTTTTCTCGGTCTGTATCCTCTTGATGAAACAAAAGAATTAGCAGCCGACGTTGACGGCGACGGGCGCATTACATCTACCGATTTTTTACAAATGCGACGTCATTACCTACAGCTCTATAATATTTATCAATAAAAAAGAACTTCATTGCATATCATAATGCAACGAAGTTCTTTTTTATTTATTTTTATTCAACGCAGACAGTACCGTCTTCCTTGACTGTAACTTTCATTCCATCCTTCATATAGTTGAGAAATTCTTCGCCTAAAGAGTCTATTACGGGCATTTTAACATCATCTACCCAAACATCGGCAAGGATAGCACCTGCCGCGGCTAATGAATCTATCGGCTTTGAAAAAAGCATGCATGCAGGCTGACGCTTCATTGCACAGGCACAGTAAAGAACAAGTCCTCCCGTAGTCGAGCCAATGGTCATTGGCAGGCAAAGAGCCTTACCTGCCATCTGCTTATTATAGAGGTCAGGGTTATTCTGGTCACCGCAGGTGGCGTTTTTATCACCGAACTGAAGTGCCTTTTGGAAAGAAGCGAGAGTATTAAGTCCTCCGTGTGAAACGAGCGCTTCAGCTGTTACGATACCCGGTGCAACTATGCGTCCTTTAAATTCTTTCATTAGTTTGCGCCTCCTTTGGTGATTTGCATAAGTATCTCATCATCGGTGTAATAGCGGGAAGTCGTATATGTGCGAAGCTTATTACTTGAAGTGATGACGGGCATTTTTGCACAAAGCGGATTGTTCATATACATAAGCGGACAAATATAAGAAGTGATAACACCTGCTTCTTTAAGTCTTGCAGCATATTCCGTTTTTTCAAATTCCTTTAATACCGCAGGAGAAGCAGTAAAGACTGTCGGGATAACAACCTTGCTGTTCCCTGCTTCTTTAAGTCCTGCTTCGACTTTATCCGTCCATGATTTCAGCTGCTCCAAGCTCATATGGGGACAACCCATAAAGCAAAGCTTAGGTGAAGCATCTGGGTTTTTCCAAACAATGGGATAACTCTTATATACACGTTCTAATTCAGCGTCGTCGATAACATAAACCTGAGCATTCTCACAAATAAGGCTTTCACCTAACTCAACCGCTTCAGGAGTGAGGTTTTCAATATGATAAAGACCTACTGCACCGTTAGATGCGGTTGCCGCGCCGAAATCCTTAAGATATGTGCAGGCGGCATCATTGAGTTCTGTGCCAAGGAATGAGTCAAGCCCTTTGACAAACGGGACAGCCTCCATAACTTTCATGCCTATAGCTGAACCCAAAAGCTGCGCTTCGGGCTTTTTAGTAGTCTTTATTTCGACTATCCATGTAGCTTTTCTTCCCTCGTCGGTAAGCAGACCAAACTCGGGTACACAGCCCGCGATAGAACCCATGATATCAATAATACCTGAGTTTCGGTTACAGCGTGCGCCTAAAACGGAGTTTGCATATACGACAGCCGAAGACTCCGCCCAGGAAAGCACCTCGCCCTTCTGAGGCTTGTTACCAACTTCATCCATATAGCAGGTGCAGGTGAAGGCGCTGTCTGCCATAAGGCCGAGAGATTTAAGCTGATCCTCGTAGAAATCCTGCTTGGAGTACATAAAGTTATTAAAAATAAGCTTCTGCAAAAAGTTTGCAGGAACATTTTTATCAAGTGGTCTGGGGTCAACGGAAAACTTCTGCTCACTCGTTACACCTGCGTCAATAAGCTGTTGCATAAGATCAAATACAGGCTTCATCATCTTAAGTCCGAAAGAAGTAACAAGGTGATTGTATTTGCTCGTTACAGGAACCATTCGTTCAGCTCCGAATGCATCACCGTACATGACAAGTGTCTTCATGACCTTTGCCATGGTTTCGCCCTTTTCACCGTTTAAAACGGCTTGTTGTTCTTGGGTTAAAATCATTAAATTCAATCCTTTCTCATATCTTCATTGCGACATTCCACGCCTGCCAGATAACCGTACGCAGATTGCCGACCTTACTTGCATCACCGATAACGTGGACTTTTCCGCCCTTTGTTGCTAAGGGTGCAGGCTTGTAACCTACGGAAAGAATGACGCTGTCTGCGGGGATATCAAAGCTGTTTCCGTTCTTATCGGTAACGGTGACCGTGCCGTCTTTTACTTCGGAAAGTCTTGTTTCCAGATGCACGGGGACTTTATTTGTCTTGAAGAAATCACGGAGATAGCTTGTATTTGCAAGGCAGATGCCGGGTGTGGTTACAAGGTCATCCTGCATTTCTACTATAACGGGCTTCTTGCCGTTTAAATAAAGGTCATAAGCAATTTCACAGCCTGTAAGACCACCGCCGATGACCACAACGTTTTCACCTACGGTCTTGTTGCCGAGGAGGTAGTCGATGGCTTCAACAGCCTTTTCGGCGCCCTTAACGGAAATCTTGTTAGGCGTTGCGCCCGTTGCAACGATGACCTCGTCTGCAGCAAGAGAAGCAATGTCCTTAATTTCGGTGTTAAGCTTAATCTCAATGGGATACTTTGCAATCTCGCGGTTATACCATGCAATGAGAGCGCGATCCTTTTCCTTGAAGGAAGGTGCCGCTGCCGCAATGAACACGCCGCCTAACTTGTCGCTCTTTTCATAGAGAGTGACGGAATGTCCGCGCTTGGCACAAACGATAGCCGCCTCCATA